>NZ_CFQZWI010000039.1:0-25065 GCF_986127675.1 Holdemania sp.
ATCGACTGACCTTTCTTTTTTACCAAACAATATCTTTAATTAAGGGAAACGGGGAAATCGCTGCCGGATTACGCATTGCTGACGCCGTTAAGCGAGGCGTTGGGAATCACGCTGAGCGAATTATTTTCGGGCGAATTGATCCGTGCAGAAGATTTAATGGAAAAAACAGATCAGGTGCTGCTGGAGGTGATCGCCGGATGGCTGGGCCGGGATGAGCAGGTGCCGGCTGACAAGTCCAGCTTATCTTGTCCGGTCTTGCGGCTGGAGCATGTCGCCAAGGTTTATGAGAATGACGGCGTACTGACGCAGGCGGTGCGGGACGTCAGCTTCACGGTGGACAAAGGCAGCTTTGTCGGAATCATGGGGGCTTCCGGCTGCGGAAAGTCGACGTTATTGAATCTGATCGCGACGATGGATAAGCCCAGCGGCGGAACGATTGAGCTGGATGGGCAGGATCTGGCGGAATTATCGGAAGCAGATCTGGCGGCTTTTCGCCGGGATCATCTCGGATTCATTTTTCAGGAATACAATTTGCTGGAAACGCTGACAATCCGGGAAAATATGATGCTGGCGCTCACGATCAAGCAAACGCCGAAAACTGAAATTAAAGGGATTGTGGAACACTGGGCTGCCAGGCTGGGGATCTCTGAGATTCTGCAGCATTTTCCCAGCGAGGTTTCTGGGGGACAGCGGCAGCGCTGTGCCTGCGCCCGCGCGATCGCGACGCAGCCCACGCTGATTCTGGCCGATGAGCCGACCGGGGCGTTAGACAGTCAGGCGGCGAAAGCGCTGTTGAAAACGTTGACGATGCTGCGCGGGGAGGGGGCGACGATTCTGATGGCGACTCACGACGTTTTATCCGCCAGCTATTGCGACCGCATCCTGTTGATGCACGATGGTCAGCTGCGAAAGGTGATCGAGCGGGGAAGTTTAAGCCCACAGGCGTTTTTTACCCGCATTCTGGACGCGATGGGATCGGTAAGAAAGGCGGCGGAGAATGGTTTTTAAATTAGCGTGGCGTAACGCCTGCCGCAGTGCCGGCGATTATTTTGTCTATGTGATGACGGTGATCATTCTGGCCGCACTGTTGTGTTTTTCCCATTGTGTTGCAGCGTTAGGACAGAGGCAGGCCGGATTTCAGACGGCGGCGCTGCCGCTTCTCATCGTTTCAATTCTGGTGCTGCTGGTCGGGGTTCTCAATCAGTTCATCGTGGCGCAGCGGGCTCAGGAGCTGGCCGTTTACCTTTTAATGGGAATGGAAAAACGCCGGTTGATCCAGCTGCTTCTTTTGGAATTGGGATGGATCGGAGCGTTCTGCTGCCTGTTGGGAATCTGGCTGGGCTGTGGCGCCGGTTGGATCCTGCTCTTTTCGCTGCCGGAGGGGGCGATCTTCGCCAACATGCTGCCGCTGTTTGGCCAGAGCGCGCTGCAGACGGCCGTCTGGTTTCTGCTGGCCCAACTTTTATCCGCTTATCCGGTTTACCGGAAATTATCGCGCCTGCAGATTTGTCAGCTGTTCGCCGAGCAGCGGCGGAATTCGCCTTTGAATCCGGATCAGCGAAAGCGGTGGCAGACAATCTTTCTGGTCAGTCTGGCGGTCTATGTGTTCCTGCTGATCCTGCTGGTTCGCGGAAACGAGGAAATCATGATGTTCTCCATCGCGTTCATCGCGATCCCCCTGCTGCTCAGCGTTGCCGCTTTTTACAAGTTTGTCTATGCCGCAGGTTCAGGTCTGCGCCGCACCTGCCCCTCTGCGCTGCTTGAAAATGACCGTTTGCTGAAGATCGCGGAATTCAGCGGCGGGGCGAAAAGCGGAGCACTTCTTAACACGGTGTTCTGTGTCTGTCTGATCTTCGCGTTTACAGCGTTTTGTTTCGGCACGCTGTTGTTTGCGGAGGGGCTGGTTGTTGGTGATCCGCAGACGCAGCGCTGGATGGGGTTCTTGCAGATCAATATCGGACTGATCTTTCTGGTTCTTTATTTTTCAATGCTTTCCTTAACGCAGCTACTTCAACTGCGGCGGCAGAGGCGCGCGCTTATGATTCTGCACGCTTTGGGCAAAAGTGAGAAAGCGCTGAACCGCTGGCTTGATTATCAGGTTATCGAAGGTTTGAGTCTGCCCATGGGCATGGGGATTGTTTCGCTGGGGCTTGCCGCGCCCTTTGTCAATTTCAAATTGAATGCGATGCTGCTTCCGGCGATGCCCGATGTTCTGTTTCAGATCGGCGGCGTGTTTGTTTTATGCTTTGGGATTTTGTATTGTATTTATTTTTTTGCGGCTGCCGCGTTTAATCGCCGTTTTCTGCGAAGACTGCTGGCGCCCCGGACAGGCTGAAAATCAGAAGTCCAACGTTGCTTTACTGAATTGCCTGAAGCGGGGAAAGAAGCCGAAGTCTTCCAGCGCTCAGATTTCTTTTTTCTGTTCACAAGCACTGCTCAGGTGTCAAATGTCACATTTATTAGCGGAAAACGCAAAAAAAGCCACCGGGAGAGGAGGGAAGTATGTTATAATTTTGGATAGTTAATGGAGGGAAAATAATGAGTTATGCGATAGAGATGCTCAACATCACCAAGGACTTTCCAGGCATCCGCGCCAACGACGATGTGACTCTTCAAGTAGAGGAAAAAAGCATTCATGCTCTCTTGGGAGAAAACGGGGCCGGAAAATCCACGCTGATGTCGATTTTATTCGGTCTGTATCAGCCGACCCGCGGCACGATTAAAGTGCGGGGACAGGAAGTAAAAATAACAGACCCGAATGTCGCCAACAGCCTGGGGATCGGGATGGTGCATCAGCATTTTAAATTGGTAGAATGCTTTACGGTCACTGAAAATATTATTCTCGGACTGGAACCGAAAACAAAATTCTATACCACGGATATCAAATCGGCGGCGCAGCGGATTCAGCAGCTGAGCGAAATGTACGGGCTGAACGTCGACCCGTATGCCAAGATTCAGAATATCTCGGTCGGCATGCAGCAGCGCGTCGAAATTTTGAAGATGCTTTACCGCAATGCGGACATTTTGATCTTTGACGAACCGACGGCGGTGCTGACGCCGCAGGAAATCCATGAGCTGATGGAAATCATGCGCAATCTGACCAAGGAAGGCAAGACGATTATTTTAATCACGCATAAATTGAAGGAAATTAAGGAAGTCGCCGATGTGTGCACCGTATTGCGGCGCGGCCGGTGCATGGGGACGATTCAGGTCGCGGAAACTTCGGAAGAGGAAATGGCAAAGCTGATGGTCGGCCGGGAAGTCGATTTCGGCGTTGAGAAGCAAGCTCAGCAGCCCGGCAAGGTCGTGCTGGAGATCGAGCATTTGAAAGTCAAAAACTCCAAGGGGCTTTTAGGCGTGAAGGATTTCAGTCTGCAGGTGCGCGCCGGTGAAATTGTCGGCGTGGCAGGCATCGACGGCAACGGACAGACGGAGCTGGTGTATGCGCTGACCGGACTGGCGAAGGCGGAAGGCGGCAAGGTGCTGCTTAACGGCAAGGATATCACGCACAGCTCAATCAAGCACCGGATCGAAGCCGGGATGGGCCATATTCCGGAAGATCGGCATAAGCATGGTTTGATTCTGGATTTCAAACTGAAAGAGAACATGGTTATTCACAGCTATAACGAAGCGCCGTATGCGAAGAACGGCCTGCTTCAGATGGCGGCGATCGACAGGAAAACCGACGAACTGATCGAAATGTTCGACGTCCGCAGCGGTCAGGGCCGGGAAACGATTACCCGCAGCATGTCCGGCGGCAATCAGCAGAAAGCGATCATCGCCCGGGAGATCGACCGCAGTCCAAAGCTGCTGATCGTCGTTCAGCCGACGCGGGGACTGGATGTCGGCGCGATCGAGTACATCCATAAACGGATCGTGCAGGAACGCGACAACGGCAAGGCAATTCTGCTTGTTTCGCTGGAGTTGGACGAAGTGCTGGCGCTGTCTGATCAAATTGCCGTGATGTTCAACGGCGAGCTGACCGGCTGGGTCAAAGCGGAAGAGACGGATGAAAACGAGCTGGGTCTGATGATGTCCGGTTCGATCCGGAAGGGGGTTGGCGAAGCATGAAAAAAAGAGAAAAACTGGCAGCTCCGTTAATCGCGGTTCTGCTGGGTCTGTTAGTCGGCATGATCATCGTCATCGCCAGCGGGAAATCGCCGGTGCTGCTGATCTCGGCGATTGTCAAAAGCTTCTGCGGCTTTGACATCCTGGCGCCGGGACCGATCAACCCGCGCTACTTCGGCGAGTTTATCGTCTTCTCGATGCCGCTGATTTTGACCGGTCTGGCGGTCGGGTTCGCTTACCGCACCGGTTTGTTCAACATCGGCGGCGAAGGTCAGGTCATGGTCGGGGCGCTGGCGGCGACCGTCGTCGGCATTCTCGTACCGCTGCCGCCGGTGCTGCACGCGATCGTCTGTTTGATCGCCGGCGGCGCTGCCGGGGCATTATGGGCCTTTTTACCTGGCTTTTTGAAAGTCAAACGGAATATCTCGGAAGTCGTCACGGCGATCATGATGAACTATGCCGCGCTGTACTTCTGCAACTACATCTTAAAGGCGCTGCCGGGTTCAACCCAGACCCGTACAGTGGATCTGCCGGCCTCGGCGCTGATCAAATCGGATTTTCTCAAGCAGATCACGAATAATTCCCGCCTGCATTGGGGCATTCTGGTCGTCATTCTGGCGGTGATTGTTTATCACATCGTCATTGAGAAGACGACGTTCGGCTACAGTCTGCGGGCAACCGGCTTCAATGCCGAGGGCGCACGTTATGCGGGCATGAAGGTTGAACGCAACGTCGTCTATGCGATGATGATTTCCGGCGTTATGGCCGGGCTGGCAGGAGCGATCATGGTCTTGGGCACCTTCGGCTACGGACGCGTGCTGAATACGGCGGAAAACTACGGCTTTGACGGCATCGCCGTCGCGCTGGTCGGCGGGTGCAACGCGATCGGCATCTTCTTTGCCGGCTTGTTGTTCGGTCTGCTGAAGGTGGCGCAGCCGCTGATGCAGTCGATGCAGATTCCGAAGGATATCGCAACGATCATCTCCTCGACCATCATCATGTTAGTCGCGATGCAGAACGGCATCATCTTCATTATGAACTGGTTGTCAAAAAAGAAAGAAACGGCGGAGAAAGGAAGTGAAGAAGCATGAGTTTGTTCTATAACATGTTTACGATCACTCTGATGATCTCGGCTCCGATTATCATCGCGGCGCTGGGCGGCTTGTTCAGCGAACGCAGCGGCGTCGTCAACATTGCGCTGGATGGCATCATGCTGGTCGGAGCGTTTGTTACCGCAGCGGTGGTTGTGGTGCTGGATCCGACCGGAGCCAACAGTAAGACGGCGATTCTGATCGGCTTGATCGCGGGCATGGCGGCCGGCGTGGTCTTCTCCCTGCTGCATGCCTATGCGAGCATCGACCTGAACGCGGACCAGACGGTTTCCGGGACGGCGCTGAACTTGCTGGCGGCCGGCATCACGGTCTATCTGTGCCAGATTTTCTTCAACCAGCAGCGTACCCCGGCGTTTATCCGCGGTATCACGCGCATTGATGTGCCGGTCTTAAAGGACATCCCGGTATTGGGCGAGATGTTCTTCAAGCAGGTGCATCCGACCTTCTATCTGACGATCATCCTCGTCTTTGTAACCTGGTTTGTCGTCTTTAAAACACCGTTCGGTCTGCGCATGCGCTCCTGCGGTGAATTCCCGCAGGCTTCTGCGTCGATGGGCATCAACGTCCGCCGGATGCGCTATTTCGGCGTGCTGGTTTCCGGCGCGCTGGCAGGCCTGGCCGGGGGCGTCATGGTCTTGACCCAGGACGTTCAGTTTACCGTCGTGACCATTCACGGTTTCGGGTTTATCGCGATCGCGGCGCTGATCTTCGGTAAGTGGAATCCATTCGGCGTCTTAGGCGCCGGCATGTTCTTCGGCTTCTCCCAGACGCTGGGCTTCTACGCGAAGGACATCCCGTTTCTGGCGACGCTGCCGACGGAATTCTTCAGCATGTTCCCGTATGTTCTGACGATCATCGCGCTGGTCATCTTCGCCGGCAAGTCGGTCGGTCCGAAGGCGGCGGGCGAAATATACGATACAGGCAAACGTTAAGACTGAGCCGGCTGAAATTGTGCAATTCCATTCAGCCGGTTTTTCTTTTTCCCTGTTAATTCTGGTATAATCAGTAATAAAGAAAGAAATCAGATTTCATCGCTGATAAGGAAAGAGGATATTGATGAAGATTGAAGAAATCAGAAAATCATGGCGGCAGCTTGTCGCGCAGAAAGAGTTCAAGCAGGTAGCGGAATTGCTGCGGCAAAGTCCGGAGCGGGAAAAAATCATGCAGCGGGGACGGGAGCTGTGCGCGCATACATTTGTGTTCGATCATCCGTGGGACATGGAACGGTGTCTGACGCCGCATACCATGGAAACGATGAATTGGAATCAGGTGTTCAATGACGACGAGGAATGGACATTCATGCTCAACCGCATGGATTACTGGTCGGCGCTGGCCAAAGCGGCGCTGATCAGTCAGGATACGCGCTATCTTGATCAGGCGAAAGACTTTTTGCTTGACTGGATCACGCAGCATCCCCAGATTGAAGCCAGTCTGTCGACGCGTACGCTGGATACCGGCATCCGTGTGGTCAACATGCTGGAATGCGCAGCGCTTTTGGAAGCAGCGGAAAAGCTGAGCGAAGAGGAGCTGACATGGATTCTTACAAGCGTAGAGAATCAGCTGGCGTATTTGAAAGCGAATTATATTGAGAAATACACCTTGAGCAACTGGGGCAGCATTCAAACCTGCGGGATTATCGTGTGCTCGGCAATGATGGGAAAGGATCCGCGGCAGGATGAAGTCTACCGCTGGGCACTGGAGGAACTGGAAACCCAGATGCAGCTTCAGATCGGATCCGATGGCATGCTTTGGGAACAATCGACGATGTATCATGTCGAGGTGCTCAACAATGTGCTGCGGGTATTGGATTACGCGCAGTATTATCCGATTCCGCTGACGGATGAAATCCGCGAAAAAGCACATGCGATGACTCGGGCGCTGATGCATATGATGATGCCGGATCATCAGATCGAAACCTTCGGCGACTCCGACCGGGTCAATGCCGAGGATGTCATGAACAAAGGCGCTATTTTATTTGACGATCCGCAGCTGCGCGCGATGGGCAGCGATCAGGGCGACAGCGATCTGCTTTTAAACGGCGGGATGCCGGCCTGGCGCAAGCTGCAGACCCTGCCGAAGCAGACGCCGCAGACGTTGCTCTATGCCGGGCAGGATTGCGGCATCGTCGTACGCCGGAGTGATTTCGGCCGGAGCGCAGAATGGATGATGGTGCTTAACGGCGAGCTGGGCAGCGGTCATGGTCATTCGGATAATCTGCATTATTCGATTATCCACCAGGGTCTGCCGTTTGTGATCGACCCCGGCCGCTTCACCTATCGTGAGGATCATCCAGTCCGCGTCGAACTGAAAGGGATGAGCGCGCACAACACGGTGGTTCTGGACGATCAGCCCGGCAGCGTGCCGGATTCCAGCTGGACCTATCAACGGTTTCTGCGTCCGTTGGCAACGCTCATCCGCGATACGCCGGAGGGCTTGTATTGGGAAGGGGGCGTATTGACCGAACAGCCGCAGATGACGCACATCCGGAAGCTGATCATGCTTCCGCAGGGCTGCTGGGTTGTCTGTGATGAGATTTTCTGTGAGGGCGGGCATACCGTTGTCAGCCGGATCCAGCTTGATCCGCAGGCAGAGGTCAGCAGCAATCAATCGGATTGGCAGTTGAAACAGGGAACAGTCAAGCTGAATTATCATCATGAAGGCTTGCCGGTCAGCGTGGAACAGGGACCGTGTTCGCTGCGCTACAACGAATTGCAGGACCATAAAATCCTTGCCAGCCGGGGAACGATGCGCGGATCGTTGTTTCAGGACGAGCTGTTTTATGGCGAGGACTTCCGGCTGGAACCGGCTGAGGTTGTGCAGCCGGGCCGCGGAAAGCTGAGGCAAGAGGAAGTCAGCGCCTGGCGGTTTGTCCGGGGTGAAGAAAGCTATACGTGCGTCATTTTCCATCAGCAGCTTTACCGGGGAAAGAAGATTTTGTATTGCGAAGGGCTGCCGCTGCACAACCAGGCCTGTTTGATTATCAGGAAAGCGGGCTTGAAAAAGCTGATCCGGCTGAAATAAAGCGGGCGGAACTGGGTGTTTAAAGCTGCAGGGAAGCATGAAGAAACTGAAAATAATAAATTGAAATGCCTGCTTGGAATGAATTGGCAAAAGGGGAAGGCGGCGCTGCAAAGGCAGCGCCTGTCATCCCTGACGTTTATTCGCGTGAGGGCAAACTAAAGTGCGCTGACTCTTTGTGAAAAGGGATGCAGCGCTTTTTTTTGACTGATAAAACTTTTTGACTGCCGGTCTTTCTGATCGTGTCCAAAGTCAAGGTCAACGGGTCTATTAAATCATTGCGGCACAAAGACCTTCGCCGCTTAATTCATCAATAAACTGACGGCAACAGGCCTTTTAAAATACAGCGGCATAAAGACCCCGGATTTTCATCTGCTGCCTGTCTTTAATAACGAAAGTCAAAAAAGCTGTGGATTTGTATAGCGATGAAAAGACGGAATATCAACTGGTAAGACGGACGTTTGCGTAAAACAAAAAACAGCGCCGGTTTGCGCAAAAATGGATAGCGGCCTTCAAGAATATAAAAAAGGAGAAAGAATGAAAAAAAGAGAACGCTGAGCGCGTTCTCAAGAAGATAAGAATTAGATTTTAATGGTGTTCTTTTCAATCAATTCCTGTTTCAAATCATAAAGCTGGCGGGAATAATCGACATAATACCGATGCGGATAACGCAGCCGTTTGACTTCCTCCCACAGCGTATCCATCTGCTGCATGCAGTAGTTTTTAACTTCTTCCGTTGTAGGAACAGTATAAACTAACTTGCCATGATCGAAAATCTGTTCCTGCAGCTCGCGCATTTCATAATCCTTGATCCGTTTCTGCTTCCACGGCGCCTGCGGATCAAATAACAGATACTCATCCGTCGGAATTACTTCGTCGCGCAGCGCTAATAAATCGGCGATCGCCTGATGATTCTCTTTGTCATAGAACCGGATGATTTTCTTAAAGCCCGGATTGGTCAGCTTTTCCACGTTGCCGCTGATCTTGATCTTCGGGATAATCTGACCATCTTTTTCATGCGCTACCACTTTGTAGACGCCGCCCAAGACCGGTGTGGATTTGGCGGTGATCATGTTTTCACCCACGCCGAAGGTGTCGATCTTCGCATCCTGCATGATCAGATCGTCGATTAAGAATTCGTCCAGCGAATTGGAAACGACGATCTTGCAGTCGGTCAGACCGGCCGCGTCGAGCATTTTCCGTGCTTTCTTTGACAGATAAGCCAAATCGCCGCTGTCGATCCGGATTCCTTTTAAACGGTGGCCGTTCGGAATCAATTCCTCCTGGGCCACTTTGATCGCGTTGGGAATGCCGGAATGCAGCGTGTCATAAGTATCGACCAACAGGATGCAGTTGTCCGGGGAAACCCGCGCGTAGCTGCGGAAGGCTTCCAGCTCGCTGTCATGCAGCTGAACATAGCTGTGGGCGATCGTACCGCTGACCGGGACGGCATATTTCTGACCGGCAATCGTGCAGGCGGAACCGGCGCAGCCTGCGATGTAAGCGCCGCGGGCCCCTTCGGTGGCGGCGTCGAAGCCATGCGCCCGGCGCGAACCAAATTCCAGGACGGCCCGGCCCTTGCTGGCACGGACGATGCGGTAGGCTTTGGTTGTAGTCAATGTTGGATAGTTGATGCACAAAAGCAGAATGGTTTCCAGAATCTGCGCCTGAATCAAGGTGCCGCGGATGGTGACCAGCGGCTCGTTGGCGAACACCGGCGTTCCCTCCGGAATCGCCCAGACGTCCACGTCCATCGTCATCGTTTTTAAATAATGCAAAAAATCCTCGTCAAAGTAACCCGTCTGCCGCAGATAATCAATCTGCGCGTCCGTGTAATGAAAGTTTTGAACGAAATCAATAAACCGGTGCAGGCCGTTTAAAATCAAGAAGCCGCCGCCGTCTGGAATCGTCCGCACGAACATATCGAAGTAGGCAATTTCCTCATGTTTATTCTCTTTAAAATACGCATACGCCATCGTATATTCGTAAAAATCGGTCAGCAGCATTAAATCTTCGGGTTGCATTTGTTATTCCTCCTCGTTGTTCACGACATGAATACCGGCGTTGGCCATCAATTTCAGCGCCCAGTGCCCATAGTCCTTGGCACTGTGTCCCGGCGCGTCGAAGGTTGCGACCTGATCCTTCGGCACGATGACTTCAATACCCAGATCGTTTTGATTAATATACCCTTTTAAAGATAAAGCAAACTGCAATACGCAAATATCGGTGCAGCAGCCGACGATCATCACGGAACGCAAATTGGTCATCTGCTGGAACACTTCTAAAAACTCAGGCTGAACAAAACCGTTGGTCGAATTCTTTTCCAGGATGATAAATTGATCGGCATAGGGCTTCAACTCCTTGATCAGTTCGCTCTCCTCGCTGTCTTTTAAACAATGCGGCGGAAAGCTGGAAAATTCTTTCGCGCTTTCATTGTGGCAGTCGCGGAAGGCGAGAATCGGGAAATCGCGCTTTAAATAAGCTTTCACAGTATCCAGCACGGCTGGGGTGATCTGATCAATTTTCGGGTCCGCCAAGGCTCCGGTATGGATAAAGCCGTTGATCATGTCGACGACGACCAATAAGGAACGGTCGTCTTTTTCTTTCAGAAAAAGTTC
This sequence comes from Holdemania sp., assembly GCF_986127675.1. NCBI lineage: Bacteria > Bacillati > Bacillota > Erysipelotrichia > Erysipelotrichales > Erysipelotrichaceae > Holdemania > Holdemania sp. The sequence continues at coordinate 10,817 of NZ_CFQZWI010000039.1, forward strand.
TGTTTTCATCTCTTTGGCCTCTTTTCTTCTTGCTTATTGATTATCATAACAAAATTTTTAAACGATGAAAATGAAATCATCCGAATTTGTCCTGTTTTTTCAATAGAAGAGGAAAACGGGTTTTTTCTAAACGGGAATTTTGCTGAATTTCGGGTCTGATCATCAGCGCGTCAGTTCGCTGCACTCCCTTTGCGGGCGTCTGCTTTCGCAGTCTGATCGCGGGGGAAAAGGAAAGATTTTCTGTTTTTTGCCTGGAAAGTGGGATATACTAGGTAGCGAAGGAGGAACGTTTGATGAGAAAAGAAACCCTTTGTAAAAATGTTGAAATGCATATTCTGGAAACCGGAAAATTCAAGGATGTCATCCTGTCATTCCGTTTTTTTAATGAACTGAAAACTCCGGACAGCTGGGTCAGGACCGTGTTGGCGCTGATGTTGGCAGACCGGTGTGAGAAATATCCGACGAAGCGGGAGGTATCCTGCTGCCTGGATGGATTGTATGGCGCCAGCGCGTCGGCGCGGACGACGACCTATGGTCAGGGACAGATTCTGGAATTCCGCGTCAAAGCTTTGAATGAAAAATATGTCGGCGGGGATCTGTTGCAGCGGCAGATCGCGCTGGCTTCGCAGTTTCTTCTGCATCCGCTGAAAGACGGGGATCAGCTGTCGAACGCATTATTTAAGGAAGCCATGATCAATTTAAAAGCGATGATCCAACGCCGCAGCGACAATCCGGCCTCCTATGCAGCTTCTCAATGCGCGAAACTGCTGGGTGAAGGTCAGGCGTTAGGCATCAGCGTGCTGCCGACGATGGAAGAAGCGGAAACAATTACACTGGCGCAAGTCAGCGAAGCCTATGAAAAAATGATCCGCGAGGACCGAATTGATATTTTTGTGGAGGGACAGGTGGATCCGGCGACCGTGATCTCGCTGTTAAAACACGCGTTCCCATTCGAAGACCGTGAGCTGGAAATCAAAAGCGAATATCTGGCGGAAAAGGAAGCGGCTGAAGAAAAATCTGAAACCCGTTCAATCGATCAGACGACGCTTGTCATGATGTATCCGACGCACGTTGCGCTGAGTGGCCCGGATTACTGGGCGCTGCGCACCGGCAGCTGCATCTTCGGCCAGCTGCCGACGTCGTTATTGTTTCAGGAGGTGCGGGAAAAGCGCAGTCTGTGCTATTCAATCTATTCAAGCATTCTTTCCTACGACGGCGTAATGAGCGTCAGCACAGGAATTGACAAAGCGCATCTGGACGAAGTGAAGGAATTGATCGAGCAGCAGCGCCAGCGCATGGCTGAGGGTGCTTTCGACGAGGAAATGCTGGAGACTGCCAAGGAAATGTTGATCAATTCGATCCTCGCTTCCGAGGATGATCCACTCTCGATGATCAACCGGGAATTCCAGAACTGTCTGCTGGAACAGACGCAGACGCTAGAGCAGATCAGCGACCAGATCCGCAGCGTTACGCGCAAGGCCATCATGAAGCTGTTTGCCGCGATGGAATGCAAAGCGGTGTTCGCATTAATTCAGAAGGAGGACGTCCATGAAGAAAATTGTTAACGCGCAGTTTGACGAAACGTGGTATACGCATACGCTGGATAACGGATTAAACCTGATCTTCTGGCATAAGCCGGAATTTGTCAGCACAGCCGTGGTCTTTGCGACGCCCTACGGCGCTCTGGACTACCGACAGATCGACAAGGACGGCAATCATCTTGATTTTCCAAGCGGAATCGCGCACTTTCTGGAACACAAGTTATTTGAGTCGGATGAAGGCGACGTCATGGATGATTTTTCGCGGATGGGCGCGAATGTCAACGCGTTTACCTCCTACAACGAAACGTGTTATTACTTCACGACCAGTCATGGTGATCTGAAGGAACCGCTGAATCTGTTACTTGACTTTGTGCAGGATCTGCGGATTACCGACGAATCGGTGGAAAAGGAAAAAGGCATCATCAATCAGGAATTGAAGATGTATTTGCAGATGCCGGACAGCCGGTTGATTTTTGAAACGTTTAAGGCGCTGTATCACAAGCATCCGCTTAACCGTGATATCGGCGGGGATGAAAAAAGCGTCAACGCCACAACCCGGCAGCTGTTGGAGGATTGTTACAAGCTGAACTATCATCCTTCCCGCATGACGTTGATCGTCGCAGGACCGCAGGACCCTGAAACGTTGTTGGAATGGATTGAGGAAAATCAGCAGCCGAAGTCGTTTGAGCCGGTCAAGGATGTCGGAAGGTATCTGGAAGAGGAACCCCAGACGGTGGTGTCCAGCCATACGGTCATCCCGATGGACGTCGCCGTCCGCAAGGTCAGTGTGGCGTATAAATTTGCGCCGCTGAAGACCTCGGCCAAAGAGCGGGTGCGCCAGGAGTGGGCGATTCGGTGTCTGCTGGAATCGCATTTCAGCGCGCTGAATCCGGATTATCAAAAATGGCTGGACAATGAAATCATCAACGATTACTTTGGTTATGAAATTGATCTGGGCAAGGATTACGCAATGATGATGTTCTATAATGAAACGGAAGACGCCGCGGCGTTTACCCGATTTGTCGAAGAACAGCTGAATGGGTTGAAGAACCGGGCTGTCGACTATCAGCAGCTGCAGCTGTTAAAACGGCGGTATTTCGGCGAAGCGATGCGGACGTTTAACAATATGGAGGATATTGCGGTGGCGATGATTCGAAATCAGTTCAATGGCGTCAGTTTCTTTGATACCCTGGAAATCATCGGTCAGCTCGATCAGAAGCAGGTGCAGGAAGCGTTCGAGGCCTTGAAATTTGATCAGCGCAGCGTCGTGGAAATCAGTCCGGCCAGAGGTCAGACTGAGGCTTAACAGTCCTTTTGACGGTGCTGAAATAAAATTTAGAAAAAAATCAAAAAATGGAGAATTCTGACTTCTCCGTTTTTTTTGCATATTTTCCGCGTGATAATTCCAGCTAACTATGAAAAAAAGGTTGAATTCGCCGGTTTGCCAGCGGGGAAGGTCTGCGGCATAATGAAGCAGCAAGGAGGAAAGCTATGTTAAATTTCATGGTATTAGTAGGAAAGGTCAAAGAAATTCCCGAAATCCGGCTGACAGCGGCCGGCACAAAAATCGCGACGATGTTGCTGGAGGTCGACCGCGGATTCCGCAACAGCAATGGCGAGTATGATCAGGATGTTTTTAATGTTGTGCTGTGGCGGGGGATTGCGGAAACCTGCGCGGATTTACTGCGTCCCGGTTCGGTTGTCGCGGTGAAAGGCCGGCTGCAGGCGCACAATTACGAGCCGAAGGAGGGGCAGATGTATTACAACGCGGAGATCGTGGCGGAAAAGGTTTCGTTTATTTCAGTGAAACCGCTCAACAATCCGCCGTTAGCGGAAATGGCGGTGTGACGTTTATTTCTTTGTAAGAATTTGCAGATTGTTGGAAATCCGTTTATAAGCTATACTTGAAATCGAAATGAGGGATAATGATGAATGAGAAAATCCTGATCGTCGACGACGATGCGGAAATCGCTCAGCTGGTTTCAGTTTATCTGAAAAACGAAGGTTTTCAAACAACCGTGGAGTACAGCGGAACGGAAGCGTTGAAGTTAATTCGGGACCACAAATTTGACCTTGCGGTTCTTGACGTCATGCTTCCTGACTGCAGCGGATTTCATCTGTGTGAAGAAATCCGCAGCCATTATAATTATCCGGTCATCATGCTGACGGCCAAAGGCGAGGATATTGATAAGATTACGGGGCTGACAATCGGGGCTGACGATTACATCACCAAGCCGTTTAATCCGGTTGAAATGACAGCCCGCGTCAAAGCGCAGCTGCGCCGGTATATGCGCTATAATTCCCAGAAGCGGGACGATAATATCATTGATTTTCAGGGATTAATCTTAAATTGCAGCACGCATGAATGCACGCTGTATGGAGAAAAGCTGAATCTGACGCCGACGGAGTTTTCAATTCTTCAGATGTTGTGTGAGAATCGGGGCAAGGTCATCAGTTCGCAGGATTTGTTTGAAAGCATCTGGAAGGAAAAATACTTCGAGTCCAACAATACGGTGATGGTCCATATCCGGCGCATCCGCGAAAAGATGCACGAACAGCCGCGCAATCCGAAATTCATAAAGACGGTGTGGGGAATGGGGTATAAAATTGAAAAATAGCCTGCGACGATTTAAGATCCGGCTGTTTCTGGAGTTAAGCCTGCAGATTGTCGGCGCGATTCTGCTGCTTTTACTGGGACTGCGGCTGGTCGATGGAATTTTAAATGATTTTATTGCGAATTTTCTATTCTCACTGGACAGCGACCTGTATCGGTTCTGCGTACGCAACAAAGCGGCGCTGTTGTTTTTAATCGGTTCCGGCACGATTATGATCGTCATCTATTTTACGATCCGTAAGACTTCGAACTATCTGGAACAAATCATCACCTCGATCAACCAGGTTTTTAATAAAGATGAGAATTTGGTCGTGCTGCCGACGGATTTTAAGGAAATTGAGAATCAGCTGAATTCGATTAAATTTGAAACGCTGCGCAGCGAACAGGCGCAGCAGCAGGAACAACAGAAGCGCGATGATCTGGTCGTTTATCTGGCGCATGATTTAAAGACGCCGCTGACCTCGATTATCGGATATCTGTCGTTGTTGAACGATGAGAAAGAAATCAGCGAGGAACTGCGCGGGAAATACACGCAGATCGCTTTGGAGAAAAGCTATCGGCTGGAAAGTCTGATCAATGAATTCTTTGATATTACACGGTTTGCGCTGCAGAAACAGACGCTCAATAAAGAACCCGTGAATTTAAGCGTCATGCTGCAGCAGCTGACCGACGAGTTTTATCCGTTGTTTGAGGAGCGGCAGGTTCAGTGCAGGCTGCAGCTGAAAGAGGGCGTGATGATCGAGGCTGACGCCGACAAACTGGCGCGGGTATTTGATAACCTGCTGCGGAATGCATTGGCGTATTGCGACAGGAACAGCGATATCGAGATCACCATGCAGGAAAACGCCGGCGGGGTGGAGCTGATGTTCGCCAATATCGGACCGCAGCTGAGCGACGATCAGATCAGCCTGTTATTTGAGAAGTTCTACCGCGCGGATCCTTCGCGCAGCGCCGCTACCGGCGGCGCGGGATTGGGACTGGCGATCGCCCGGGATATCGTGGAGATGCACGGCGGCACGATCAACGCTGTCGGTCAGGGCAAGCGGATTGAATTCCATCTGCACTTTCGCGCTCTGCCTAAAAACACAGTCCGGAAAGTACCGCTGGATAAAGCTTGAAAAGGAGAAAAGGAGGCTGTGTTTGCGCCTTCTTTTTTTGATTTTGAGCAAAAACCGCTGAAACAGGTGCTTTGCCCCGGATTTCTTGGTATAATAAATCCCGGATAAGAAATTTGCAGGAAAGGAAGAAACAAGTATGGCATTTGAATCGTTGACAGAGCGGCTGAATAAAGCGTTTAAGAATATCAGCGGCCAGGGCAAACTGACTGAAAAAAACATGGACGACATGCTTCGGGAAGTCCGGCTGGCTTTGCTGGAAGCGGACGTCAATTACAAGATCGTCAAAGATTTTTTAGTAAAGGTTAAGGATAAAGCGGTAGGGCAGGAGGTCTATACCTCGCTGAATCCGTCGCAGATGGTCGTTAAGATCGTTCACGACGAACTGGTCGCACTTTTAGGTGAGAAGGAAGCGACGCTGAACTTTAAGGAATCCGGCATGACCGTCGTCATGATGGTCGGTCTGCAGGGAACCGGTAAAACCACGTCTGTCGGCAAGATTACTTCGCTGTTAAAACGAAAATATAATAAGCATCCGATGTTGATCGCGGCGGACGTCATTCGTCCGGCGGCGATTGAGCAGCTGCAGACGTTAGGCAAGGAAGTCGGGGCCGAAGTGTTCTCGCTGGGAACGGAAACCGACGCTGTGGAAACGGTCCGTCAGGGCCTGGCGCATGCGAAGGAAATCGGCGCGGATATTGTGTTGATCGATACGGCCGGCCGTCTGCACATCGACGAAGCGCTGATGGAAGAACTGGCGAAGATCAAGGAAATTGCCAAACCGGACGATATTCTGTTAACCGTCGACGCGATGACCGGTCAGGATATCATCAACGTCGCGCAGGCGTTCCATGAAAAGCTGGACGTCACCGGCTTAGTCGTCACCAAACTCGACGGCGATTCCCGCGGCGGCGGCGTCTTGTCCGTCCGTTCGATCACTCAGGTGCCGGTAAAATTTATCGGTTTGGGTGAAAAGATGGAAGATCTCGACGTCTTCTATCCAGACCGCATGGCCGACCGGATTCTCGGTATGGGCGACATCATGACCTTAGTCGAACAGGCCCAGGAAAAGATGGATCTGGAACAATCCGAAAAGAGCGCCCGCAAGATGATGGAAGGCACCTTTACGCTGGACGATATGCTTCAACAGGTCGAACAGGTTCAGAAGATGGGCTCTTTAGGCAGCATCATGAAGCTGATTCCGGGACTCAATCAGTTCGCTTCCCAGCTTGACGATGAAAAGACAACGAAGCAGATGAATCGTTCCAAAGCGATCATCCTGTCCATGACCAGGGAAGAACGTCAGGATCCGGGTATTCTGCGCGCCTCCCGCAAGAAAAGAATTGCGGCCGGCAGCGGCACGACCGTGCAGGAAGTCAACGCGCTGGTCAATCAGTTTGAGAAGACCCGCCAGATGATGAAGCAGATGGCGCAGATGCAAAAGGGCGGCAAGCTGAATATGAACGCTCTGATGGGGCAGAAGAAGGGCATGAACATCCCGCTGAACCCACGCCGCCGCAAGTGGTAAAAAGCAGAAATACAAGAAAATGAAGCCTGTAAAGGAAAAACACTTGACAGGCTTTCTTTTTATGATATGATGAGTAAGTAATTTTCAGGAGGTATAGAAAAATGGCTGTTAAACTGCGTTTAAAGAGAATGGGTGCTAAGAAGGCTCCGTTTTACAGAATAGTCGCTGCGGATTCCCGCTTCCCAAGAGACGGACGTTCCATCGAAACGATCGGATACTACAATCCGACAACGAATCCGGCTACCGTTAAGATTGATGCGGATCTGGCAATGAAGTGGCTGAGAAACGGCGCGCAGCCTTCCGATACAGTTCGCAATCTGTTGTCCGGCGAAGGTCTGATGAAGCGTTTGCACGAAGAAAAAAACGCGAAGTAAAGTATGGCAGAACTCGATCTGGAGAAAGTCTTACTGAACCTGGTCAAGCCGATGGTGGAAGACCCGGACAGTGTTTCAGTGAAGTCGCTGCCAAGTCTTAACGAAAACGAGATCCTGTTAGTGGTGTATGCCAAGAGCGAGGATATCGCCCGTTTGATCGGCCGCCAGGGAAGCATGGCTTCCGCGCTGCGGCAGCTGATGAACGTGCCGGCCCGGATCGAAAACCGCCGGATTTCGGTAAAATTTGAGTCGTATTAAGAAGGATGCCCTGCATCCTTTTTTCAAAGCAGAGAAGGGGGAAGCCGGATGAAGAAAATGATCATTGGCAAAATTGTCAACACCTTTGGTATCCGCGGAGAGTTGAAGGTGGTTCCGGATACGGATTTCATTGAAGAACGCTTTGCGCCGGGACAGACGTTGATCGTCTGCCTGCCGGAAGGTGAGGCAGAGGTCACGATCGCGTCGGTTAAGGAACATAAAGGTCTTTTGCTTGTGCTGCTGGAAGGCGTGACGAACATCAATCAGGTAGAACATTTCAAGGGCTGCGAACTGGCAGTTGATCAGGACGCCCTGCCGCCCTTAGCGGAGGGTGAATATTATTTCTTCCAGCTCAAGGGCTTAAAAGCGATTGATCCGCAGGGGAACGAATTGGGGACTGTCGTGCGGATGGAAGCCTCGGCGGCGCAGAATCTGATCCGATTGAAAAAACCGGACGGCAAGCAGGCGTTAATTCCGTACATCGACGTTTTTGTGAAGCAGGTTGATCTGCAGGCCAAAACGATCACGCTCGATCTGATCGAGGGACTGTTATGAAAATCACGATCCTGACGCTGTTCCCCGAAATGTTTGAGGGCTTTTTGACGACGTCGATCATCAAGAAAGCCCGCCTGAAGGGGCTGGCGGAAATTGAAGCGGTCGATATCCGCGAATTTACCGACGATAAGCACAACCGCGTCGACGAATATCCTTTCGGGGGCGGTCAGGGGATGATCATGAAATGCCAGCCGGTGCTCGATTGTCTGAAAAGCGTCCGGACGCCCCAAAGCCGGGTGCTGCTGATGGGACCGACCGGCCAGCAATTTAACCAGGCCAAGGCCCGCGAGTTGGTAAAACAGGATCACCTGATTCTTTTGTGCGGTCATTACGAGGGCTTCGATGCGCGGATCCGCGCGTATGTCGACGAGGAGATCAGTATCGGCGACTATGTGCTGACCGGCGGCGAACTGGCTTCCATGGTGATCACCGATGCGGTGACGCGCCTGGTGCCGGGCGTGATCACGGAAGAAAGTCATCTCGATGAATCGTTTGAGAACGGCCTGCTGGAATATCCGCAGTATACCCGGCCGGTGGATTATGAGGGTCACACCGTGCCGGAGGTGCTGCTTTCCGGCCATCATGAAAACATCCGCAAATTCCGGCTGAAGGAGTCGCTGCGGCTGACGCTCCAGGTGCGTCCGGACTTGTTGGAAAACCGGAGCTTCACCAAGGAAGAACGGAAGCTTCTGGATGAAGTGCTGGAAGAGGAAGAAGCGAAAGCGGAGGCATTTCTGCAATCAGAAAGTCCGGAAAATCAGGAGAATCTGGAATAAAAAGGATTGCTTTTTGACCTCGCGTATGTTATAATAATACAGCTTAATAGCGTCCATGTTCCGCTGATTCTGCTGAATGAATGAGCATCGGATAAAATCGAGATTTGAAAAGGAGAAAAAGTATGAATCTGAATTTAGTCAACGAAATCACAAAAGATCAGCTCCGTACCGACATTCCGGAATTCCGTCCGGGCTGCACAGTCAGAGTTGACGTCAAGATCAAAGAAGGCGACAAGTCCCGTATCCAGGCGTTCGAAGGTCTGGTCATCGCGAAGAAGGGCAGCGGCATCGCTGAAACCTTCACGGTTCGTAAAATGTCCAGCGGCGTCGGCGTTGAAAGAACATTCCCGCTGCATTCGCCAATCATCGACAAGATTACCGTCGTCCGTCGAGGCAAGGTCAGAAGAAGCAAGCTGTTCTATCTGCGCGGCCTGTCCGGCAAAGCGGCTCGTATCAAAGAAATTCGCTAGTCGAAGCCGGAGCTATCCGGCTTTTTCTTTTGTTGCGCCCCAAAGCGGCGCAGGGAGGAGTTGCCATGGAAGAAAACAAACAAGCGCCGATCAACTGGGGACGGGAGATTCTGGATTTCCTGAAGATGCTGCTGATCAGCATCGTCGTCGTGTTCCTGTGCACGCGGTTTTTAATCCGGCCGGTGCGGGTCGACGGCGATTCCATGTATCCGACGCTGCACAACAACGCGATCGGGTTTTCCAATATTCTGACTTACCGGATGCAGGGCTTAAAGCGTTTTGATATCGCGATCATCTATGTGCCGGAGAAGAAGGAATATCTTGTCAAGCGCGTGATCGGACTGCCGGGGGAAACGATCGAATACCGTCAGGATCAGCTGCTTGTCAACGGCGAAGCTGTGGCAGAAGATTTCTTCGATCAGGACTACAAGCGCAGCCAGAGCGCCAACGGCAGCTTCACCCAGGATTTTGGACCGGTGACGCTGGCGGATGACGAATACTTCATGCTCGGCGACAATCGTCCGTATTCCAGCGATTCCCGCTGGTACGGCCCGTTTAAGAAGGAACAGATCAAGGCGAAGGACGTTGTCGTGCTGTTCCCGTTTCAACAGATAGGAGTGCATTGATATGACCATTCAGTGGTTTCCCGGGCACATGACAAAAGCCAGACGGGAAATGCAGGAAAATTTAAAGCTGGTCGATTTAGTGATCGAGCTGCGCGACTGCCGGATTCCGCTGTCTTCCAAAAATCCGATGCTGGATGAAATCATCCAGATGAAACCCCGTTTGATCGTGCTGTCAAAAAAAGATAAAGGCGAAGCGGAAATCACCCAGCAGTGGATCGAGAAGCTGAAGGACGATACGACGCTGGTCATCGCCGCCGATCTGCTTCACGACTCGTTTGTGCCGAAGCTGACGCAGGCCTGCAAGGAAGTCATGAAGGAAAAAATCGAACGGATGATCCGCCGGGGAATCCGGCCGCGCGCCATCCGCGCGATGGTGGTCGGCGTGCCCAATGTCGGCAAATCCACGATGATCAACCGGCTCGCAGGCAAGAAGATCGCCCAGACCGCAGACCGGCCGGGCGTTACCCGTTCCCTGCAGTGGGTCAAGCTGAACAAGGATGTCGAGCTGCTTGATACCCCGGGTGTGCTGTGGCCGAAATTTGAAGATCCGACCGTCGGTTTTCATCTTGCGCTGACCGGCGCGATCCGCGATGAAATCTTACCGAAGGAGGAGGTCGTGGTCTATGCCCTGAAATGGCTCAGCGTCAACGAGCCTCAGCGGTTAAAGGAACGCTACGCGCTGGAGAACCTCGCCGCGGATCCCTATGCGCTTTTGACGCAGATCGCCGTTGCCCGCAAGCATTTGAATAAGCAGGGCGAGGCAGACCTCACGCGCACGATCGACATGGTGATCAACGAAATCCGCAACGATAAGCTGGGACCGATCAGCTGGGAGCGTCCGGCATGAATCATCAGGCTGGATTGGAATATGAGCGCAGCTTCTGGGATCAGGGCAAGCATGTCGTCGGCATCGACGAAGCGGGTCGGGGACCGATTGCCGGGCCGTTGGTCGTGGCGGGAGCCGTGTTCGACATCGGCTACGCGAATTCTGAAATCTACGATTCCAAAGCGCTGAGCGAGAAAAAACGGGAGAAGCTGTTTTCGCTGATCCTGCGGGAAGCCCGCTGCTACAAGATTAAAATCGTCACCCCGGAAGAAATCGACACGCTCAATATCTACCGCGCAACGCAGAAAGCGATGGAAGAAATCGCCTGTGAAATTAACGCGGAAGCCGTATTGACCGATGCGATGCCCCTGCTTCACTGCGCCAAGCCGACGCTGTCGATCATCAAAGGCGATCAGAAGAGCCTGTCAATCGCGGCCGGCAGTATTCTGGCGAAGGTTGTACGGGATCATATCATGCTGGGCTACGACCGCTTATATCCGGACTACGGCTTTGCCAGGCACAAGGGATATCCGACCAAAGCGCATCTGGAAGCGATGGAGAAATACGGCGTGCTGCCATTCTACCGCAAAAGCTACGGTCCGGTTGCCCGGATGAATCAGATGACGCTGGATTTGGATTGATCGTGATCATTTCCCGACCGTTGAGATAAGTGAGATTGAACAAGGAAAGAAAATGGTCTGCCTCTTACGGATCATTTTTTTGCTTTTGAGGATCGCGGGGATTCGAGGAGGGCGGACCGGAACTGCGGAATCCTTGGAACAGCCATTGGCCGATTTTTAACGTGATTTAGGCTTAACGGTAAAAAAAACGGGCTGTTGGTAAAAAAAACAGGATTTTTGGAAAATCCTGCGTATATCTTTTATAGAAGGGATTCGGTGAAGATATGCGGAAACAAATTTTAGGGCTGGCCCTGCGTTATCAGGGGGAATGGGAAAAGATCACGGAAGGACTGAAACGGGGAGAGAAACCACCCTGCCCAGCGATTGCCGTTCCGTATGTGACCTGGGCGGATGCGGAGTATCCGGCGCTGCTGCGGCAGCTGCGCTTTCCGCCCTGGATTCTGTTTTACCAGGGGAATCTGGCGCTAGCCGATCTGCCGGCGACGGGGATCGTCGGTTCACGGCGAGCCTGCCGCTATGGCTTAACGATGACGGAACGCTGCTGCGGGGCGTTAAAGGACGAGGTGATCGTCAGCGGGCTGGCGCTGGGGATCGACGGGGCAGCCCACCGGGCAGCCTTGCGGTTATGCCGCGGCACGATCGGAATCGCCGGCTGCGGACTGGACCGGCCCTATCCGGCGTATAACCGTGATTTATATACGGAACTGCCGAAAGCCAATCTGCTGCTGAGCGAATATCCGCCTCAGACGCCGCCGCTGAAGCATCACTTTCCTTGGCGCAACCGGCTGATCGCCGCGCTGAGCGACCGGATCGTCGTCATGCAGGCGGGATTTCACAGCGGCACGATGCTGACGGTCAACGAAGCGATCGAGCTGAACCGGGAGGTCTGGTGTTTGCCCTATCCCGCAATGAATAAGGAAGGCGAGGGCTGCAACCTGCTGATCAGTCAGGGCGCGGAAATTCTAATGGAGCCCTCCCAGCTGACGCGAACGCCGCAGGAACGGCGTCAAGCCTGTAAAAACCGTGTTAAAACCATGAAATTTTAAAAAGACATTTGTAATTTCCTTGAAGTTATGGCAATATAGGTTATTGGAACTGAGAAGGACTCAGTAGTAAGGAGGATGACGATGAAAAATTTAGTCATTGTCGAGTCGCCGTCAAAATCAAAAACAATCGAAAAATACTTGGGTAAGGATTACGAAGTAGTTTCCTCCAAGGGACATATCCGCGATCTGGCCATTAAAGGAAAGGATGGCCTGGGCGTCGACGTCAACGACAATTTCAAAGCAACTTACAGCATCAGCGATGATAAAAAAGAAACCGTCAAAGAATTGAAAGCCAAGGCGAAGAAAGCCGATCAAGTCTATCTGGCAACCGACCCCGACCGCGAAGGGGAAGCGATTTCCTGGCATTTAGCCAGCGAATTGAAGCTGGACGTCGACCAGGACAACCGCGTCGTGTTCAACGAAATCACCAAGGATGCGGTGCTGCAGGCGTTTGATCATCCGCGTAAAATTGATATGGACCTCGTCCATTCCCAGGAAACCCGTCGGATTCTCGACCGGATCATCGGCTTTAAGCTGTCCAAGCTGCTCAAATCCAAGATTCGCAGCAAGTCGGCCGGCCGCGTGCAGTCGGTCGCTTTAAAGCTGATCGTCGAGCGGGAAAAAGAAATCAAAGCGTTCGTGCCGGAAGAATACTGGACGCTGGACGCCAAGTTCAAAGAGGACGATAAGGAATTCAGCGCGGCGTTAGCCAAGATTCAGGGTAAGAAGGCGGAGATTAAAAATAAGGAACAGGCCGACGAGGCGCTGGCTGCCTGCCAGGGACCGATGACCGTGACCGCGTTAAAGAAGCAGGTCCGCAAAAAGGAAGCCAAGCCGCCGTTAATCACCTCGACGCTGCAGCAGGAAGCGTCCACCAAGCTGAGTTTTTCCGCCAAGAAGACGATGCAGGTCGCGCAGAAGCTGTACGAAGGCGTCGAACTGGAAGATCACAGCGAAGGTCTGATCACCTATATGCGTACCGATTCCACGCGGTTAAGCAACGTCTTTATTGAAGCCGCGCACGATTTTATTGTCGGTCGCTTTGGTAAGGAATACTGGGGCAAGTACAAGATTAAAAATGATGAAAATTCACAGGACGCGCATGAAGCGATCCGTCCGACAAATCTGGAAAATGAGCCGGACAAGGTGAAGAAATACTTAACGCCGGATCAGTACAAGCTCTACAAGCTGATTTATGCCCGCGCCGTGGCTTCGTTAATGGCGCCGAGCAAATCCAACACCGTCAGCGTTGTCCTGTCGATTAACGGCTACGACTTCAACGCCAGCGGCACGCAGTTGGCGTTCGACGGTTATTTAAAAATGGTTTCCGACTATGAGTCCAGCAAGGACGTGCTGCTTCCGGATCTCAGCGAGGGCCAGCAATGCACGCCGGTTTCGCTGCTGGGCAATCAGCACTTTACGGAACCGCCGCTGCGGTATTCCGAAGCCCGGCTGATCAAGGAGATGGAAGAGGAGGGCATCGGTCGTCCGTCGACCTATTCGATGATCATCGACACGATCCAGCAGCGCGGTTACGTCGAATTGAAGAAAGCCAGCGAATCAAGCAAGACGAAAGTCTTTTTCCCGACTGAACAGGGTGAGCTGACCTCGCAGAAGCTGGAAGAATTCTTCAACGAGATCATCAACGTCCGCTATACGGCGAACATGGAAACCGAGCTGGATGAAATCGCCGAGGGCGGGCGTGATCACGTGCAGTCGCTGAAGGAGTTCTACGACAAATTTGAACCGTTGGTCGACAATGCCTATCAAAATATGGAAAAGATGGAGCCGGAAAAAATCGGCGAGCTCTGTCCGGATTGCGGCGGCGAGTTAGTCATCCGCCAGGGCCGCTTCGGCAAGTTCATCAGCTGCCTGAACT
>NZ_CFQZWI010000040.1:0-24693 GCF_986127675.1 Holdemania sp.
ATCCGTACGTACGGTGCAATGGGAGGGGCGAAATTTATTTTCCCTCTACCCTATTATCGCCGGCAGGCAGATTTTTCAACATGGAAATCGGAAAATACGTTTGAGGTTCAGCTTCTGCATAAAAACAGAATTCTGGAAAGTGAGGATCAGAAGCAAAAGCGAGCCGAAGCAGAGGTTTTTGTGATGGCGTGCAAAAGTTTGTTTCTCCTGTGCAAGAAGCCGTTCTTGTCCCACTATAATAAATAAGAAATAATAAAGAAAAGGAGAAACCATGAAGAAAAGACAAAGCGAGCTGATCCGCTGGATTCTGCAGTCGCCGGGCCTTCCTTTTGAAACGGCGTTGGAGAAACTCCATGTTTCCAAACGTACGCTCTACTATGACATTGAAGAAATAAATTATTGTTTGCGCCATTGCGCGCAGCTGAAAAAAATCGCGGGACAACTGGTCTTTGTGGGCGATCTGCAACGGGTCAGCCAGATGATCGCCGATCAGGAACTCACGCTGCAGGGAACGGAGGAAAAGCTGGAGTTTATTTTATATAAAATTCTGTGTGATGATTTTCCAAGATTGGAACAGATGGAACAGAAGCTTCAAATCAGTCATTCCACGATGACCTATCTGATGAATGAACTCCGCGTTCAGCTGGAGGCGCAGGGCATTGAATTACGCTATGACGAGGGCGCCTATCAGATCCGCGGCGATGAAAATCAAATCCGCGACCGCTATATATACTGCCTGTACAACGATAACAATCTGATCAACCGCATCAGCAGTGAAATCCTTACGTTTAATCAGAAAAATCAACTGGGCTTAGCGGATTATTCGCTGGCGCTGCTTTCAGCCATGCTTCGGTTTGTCCGATTACGAATGACTAAGAAATGCCGGATCCGAGCCGACTGGACGCTGGAAACGCAGGCCTTCCATTACCGTCAGTCAGTCGCGGCTGATCTGAAAATCAACGATCCGCTGGAAGCAGCCTATCTCACAGCGTTTATCAGCTCTTTGACAACGCTGAGCGCAGGTGAAAAACAGACGATTATCGATCAGGGCGTGACGCGGCTGATCACCTGTTTTGAGAGTCGGATGGCAGTGGTTATCGAAGACCGTGAAACGATCCGGCGCAGTATTGCGCAGCATCTTCTGGCCTCTTATTATCGGATTCAATTTCAGTTTCCAATTCGAAATTTCTGTCTTGATGAGATTAAGTCCCGGTACTTCGAATTGTTTACCATGATTCGTCTGATTCTGGAAGACGAACAAATCTTTCCGGAATTCAAAGGGATTCGGGAAGAAGAAATCGCTTTTCTCACCGCCTATTTCGGCGGGGTGCTGCGCAGTCAGGAAAATCACCGGCGAATGCGCAATCGGATTCTGCTCGTCTGTCCGCAGGGACTGATGGTCTCCAAAATGCTTCAGATTCAGATCGAACAAAGCGTGCCGCTGATCCAGATTGTCGATCAGGTATCGCTGCAGCGCCTGCCGCAGCTTACGGTTCCTTACGATTATATTGTGTCTACAATGCCGATTGAAGGCTATGATGAGAAACTGATTCAGGTCAACCCGCTGCTGAATCGTCAGGACGTCTGTTTGTTGATGGAAAAATGTGCGGGGATACCGATGCCGGACTCCGGTCCGGAAATCCAGCCGCTGTTGCAGGTGATCGAAAAATACTGTGTCATCCAAAACCGTCCGGCGCTGGTCAGAGAATTGGAAGCCTTGTTATACAAACATAAAGAAGAAAGGGGAAGTCCTATGTTAAAAGAACTGATCACATCCGATAAAATCCGTGTATTAGATCATGTCGACAGCTGGCAGTCCGCGATAGCCGAGGCGGCGCAGCCTCTGGTTTATGACGGAAGTATCGATCCGGAATACATTCAGGAAATGATCGCCTCGATTGAAAAGTATGGTCCTTACATTGTGCTGGCCGACCGCTTTGCGCTGCCGCATGCCAGCGGCGCTCTGCATGTCCACCGGCTGGGCATGGCGATTCTTTCCGTGAAGGAAGCGGTGGACCTGTTGGGAAAACCCGTCAATTTGTTCGCGGTTTTGGCGACGGTGGACAGTACCTCGCATATCCGCGCGTTAGCTGAACTGACTGAGATTCTGTACGATCAGGCCAACATTGACAAGCTGTGTCAGGGCAGTGCGGAAGAGATCTTGAGATTGATCCGGCAGGATCCATCTTAGATAAAAACGTTCGATAAAGGAGGTGAGCGTTATGAAATTTGTTGCCGTGTGCGGCTTTGGCGTCGGATCCAGTCTGATCCTGGCGATGAGCTTACAGAAAGTCGCGGACAAGCTGGGATTGGACGTGGAAGTGGAGAACACCGATCTGACGTCAGCCCACAGTGCGGACTGCGACGCTATTTTTACAAGCCCGCAGCTGCAGCCCGAATTGTCGCAGAGTGTTTCCGTTCCTGTTTTTGCCGTTACCCGCTACATGGATCTGAGCGAAGTCGAAAGCCAGGTCCGCCAGTTTCTCAATGAAAAACAGTAAGTCGAAAGGGGATTTACACTATGGAATTGATGAATTTTATAATTAACAGTATCTTTCGCAATCCGCCGGTTCTGCTGGGCTTGATCGCAGCCCTCGGACTGGCGCTGCAGAAAAAACCATTCGGCACGATCGTCAAGGGCGCGCTGATGACAGCCTTCGGCATGGTCATCCTCAACACCGGCGTCTCGATGCTGGTACAGTCGATTCTGCCGATCAACACGGCGTTCCAGTCGCTGAACGGCACCGTTGCCGAAGGTCTCAACGACGCGACCTTTACCGCTTCCTTTGGCGGCGATATCGGCATGGCGATGTTTATCGGGATGATCCTGCATCTGTTGATCGCCCGTTTCACGCCGGTCAAAACGATTTTCTTAACCGGCCACATGCTCTGGTGGTTCCCGTTTATCTTTGTGGCCGCCGGGGTTGAAGGCGGTTTGCGCGGAATGCCGCTGATTCTCTTTGGGGCGATCTGTTCCGCATTATACTGGTCGCTGATGCCGTGGGCGCTCAAGAAATACACGTTTGCGGTCACCCGGGACAACAGCTTTCTGCTGGGCCATCCGACCGGCTATCTCGGCTTGATTTCCGGGTTTGTCGCCTCCAAAGTCGGCAATAAAGAAAAATCGACGGAGGATATTCAAATTCCGAAGGCGCTGTCGTTCTTCCGTGAGATCTCCATTACCGGCTGTCTGGTCATCTTCGTGATGTTTGTGATCGTCGGCCTGACGATTCCAACGATGCTGGGCGAAGGCGAAAACGTCGTCGTTGTAGCGATTGCGCAGGGTTTGAATTACGGCGCGGGCTTGATCCTGCTGCTGCAGGGCGTGCGCATGTTGATCAGCCAGATCGTTCCGGCGTTCAAGGGCATTTCGGAGAAAGTCGTTCCGAACGCGATTCCGGCTTACGACTGCCCGATGCTGTTTACCTACAAGCCGAATGCCGTTCTGATCGGCTTTGTCGTCGCGATGATCACCTCGACCGTTTTGATTTTGATCTGCAACGCGACGCAGGTCTTCGGCATTATGCTGGTTCCGTTAGTCATCACTTCGTTCTTCGAGTGCGGCACGGCGGCGATTCTGGGCGAAGGCCAGGGCGGCCTGCGCGGCGCGGTGATCGGCACATTTGTGGCCGCGGCGGTGATGGTTGTCATGGTCGGCTTCTCGGCGCTGGCGTATTCGCATACGATCGCCAACTGGATGCTGATCAATGCCGGCAACGACTTTTCACTGTTCGGCATGCTGGCGAAAGCGGTCGCCTCCCTGCTGGGCGGAATCTTCTGATCTGTCATTCAATTTGACTTTTAATTATGTAAAGAACCGGTTCGCTGAAAAAGGCGCCGGTTTTTTTGCTTTTGAAAAGCCGGTCATCGCTGTTACACCTGCGAAAAAGCCTTGGTTAAGGTTGTCCATCTCGTTTATTCCTGAGGTGGTTTGCGGCCAACGCCGGTTTCTTTTCACTTGTCTGACAAGCGGATGAAAGATATTTTCAATTCTATTTCAGGATGAAAAATGGTAGAATGATACCCAGGAACAGGATGGAGATGCGCCAATGGGAACAATCGAATTAAAAGAAACGCTAAGCAAGGTTCAGTTCGAAGGACTGGACAGCGCTTATTTTGAACAGGGAAAAATCACGCATTGTAAATTTATTACCGCGAAAAAAAAGGTTGTGCTGGAGCTTCAGCTGCCGCGGACGCTGCCGCTGGAACAGCTGCAGTGCTTTAACGACGGTCTGATCAAGCTGATCGGCTGTCCGGTTGAGCTGCGGATCAGCGCGGACGTCTGTGATCTTGATTCTGGCGAAATGTTGAAATATTGTAAATATTTCAGCGAGCACTCACGTTTTGGTCAGGGGTTGAAAGACGCGATCCCAACGGTCAGGGATCAGATTGTCGATTGTCTGTTTGCCGACGAAACGCTGAAGCAGCAGGCGACGGCCTGTCGGGAAGAACTCGATCACTTCATGCAGAACGCAGGGATCAGCTATGATTTTGAGTTTTCCTGCCGCGCGGCCAGCTTCACCCAGATCGAGGTCAAGATGCCCAAGGAAGCCCCGAAGCCGCAGGCCAAGCCGGCGTTTTCTGCGGATAAGCCGAGCTATCGCTCCCGCCGCACGAAGATGGAAGATTATACCGTGCTGACATTGAAGGAAATCAACGACGAAATTCAGAATGTCCAGTTTACCGGCACGATTTTTGAAAAAGATTCAGTGACGATCAAAAAGACCGGCAACGAGATTCAGACGCTTTATGTCAAGGATAACGACGACGCGATTACCTGCAAGCGGTTTGAGAGCGCCCGCTGTCCGAAGGAAAAGCTGAACGAGGTTGGCGTTGGGGACGACGTGCGGGTGTATGGCTCAGTCCGCTATGATTCCTTTGCCAAGGAGCTGGTGTTTTTCCCGGACGATATCGTCAAGCTGGAAAAGAAGGAAGAGGAACAGGACACGGCCGACGTCAAGCGCGTCGAGCTGCACTGTCACACGAATAAATCGGAAATGGACGGCGTTTGCGAAGTCGAGGAATTGGTGACGCAGGCGTTTAAATGGGGGCACCGCGCGATCGCGATCACGGATCACATGGCCTGCCAGGCATTCCCGAAGGCGCAGAGCTGCGCCGCCAAGCTGCTCAAGGGCAACAAGGACCGCGAATTTAAAATTCTCTACGGCGTTGAAATGAACATGGTCGACGAGTTTTTGACGATCATCCGCAATCCGCGCGCCGATTCGCTGAGCGATACGGCGTATGTCGTCTATGACCTGGAAACCACCGGCTTATCCTGCAGCTTTGATCACATCATCGAATTCGGCGCGGTCGTGATCGAACGGGGCGAGATCAAGGAAACCAAACAGCTGTTCGTCAAGCCGCCAGTGCCGATCAACGCCTTTATTTCAGAAAAGACCAACATTACCAACGAAGACGTTGCCCAGGCCAAACCGTTTGCCGAGGTGGCGCAGGAGCTGGTCGATTTCATCGGCGATAAAGTGCTGGTCGCCCACAACGCGACCTTCGACTACAACTTCCTCAACGAAGAACTCAAACGCATCGGCATGGCGCCGCTGACCAATCCGGTCGTCGATACGCTGGATTTGGCGCGTGCACTGCATTCCGACCGCCGCAGCTACCGTCTGGGCAACATCGCCCGCCATTACCGGATTACCTACGACGAAGAAGTCGCGCACCGCGCGGATTACGATGCCGACGTGCTGGCCAGCGTGTTCATGTTGATGATCAAGGAATGCAAGGACCGCGGCGCGCAGACTGTCGCCGATCTGCAGAATCTGCAGGATGAAAAAGCGTTTGTCAAAGTCATGAAGCGTCATGTCAACGTGATCGCCAAAAACCAGGCCGGTCTGAAGGACCTGTTCAAGCTGGTTACGCTGTCCAATACCGATTATCTGGCGGTCTTCGGCAAAGCCAATTCCAAAAGCAGCGGCGAAGAATTTCTGGCTGAACCGCGGATTCTGCGGCGATGCATCCAGGAGCTGCGCGAGAATCTGCTGATCGGCTCGGCCTGCTACAACGGCGAGGTGTTTGAGCTGGCAGCTAACCGCAACCAGCAGGATCTTGAAGCGGCGATCGCTTTTTACGATTACATCGAAATTCAGCCATTGGAGAATTACCGGCCGCTGGTCGAATCCCACTCCCTGCCGGATACTGACCGGCTGAAGCAGGTATTGATGCGGATAATCCGGACGGCGAAGAAGCTGAACAAACCGGTCGTTGCGACCGGCGACGTCCACTATTGCAAAAAGGAAGAAAAAATCCTGCGCGATATCTACATCCAGACGCAGGGGATCGGCGGCGTCCGACATCCTTTGTATATCTATGATAAGGAACGGCGTTCCCGCACCGTAACGCCGGATCAGCATTTCTTAACGACCAACCAGATGCTTCAGGCGTTCGATTGGGTTGAGGATCGGCAGCTGGCCTATGAGCTGGTCGTCGAAGCCCCCAACGCGATCGCCGATCAGGTGGAAAAGGTGCTGCCAGTACATGACAAGCTGTATACGCCAGTCATCGAAGGTTCCGAAGAGAAGCTCAAGACGATCTGTTATGAGAACGCGCATAAAACCTATGGCGAAGTGCTGCCGGAAATCGTGGAAAAACGGCTGGAGCGTGAGCTGAACTCGATTATCGGCAACGGTTTCGCGGTTATTTACTACATTTCCCATCTGCTGGTCAAGAAGTCCAACGAAGACGGCTATCTGGTCGGCTCGCGAGGCTCGGTCGGCTCCTCCTTTGTCGCGACGATGTCGGGAATCACCGAGGTCAATCCGCTGATCCCGCACTACGTCTGCCCGGATTGTCAGCACTCTGAATTCATCACCGACGGCTCGGTGAAGTCCGGTTTTGACCTGCCAGCGAAGAAATGCCCGAAATGCGGCGCGGAGATGATCGTCAACGGCCATGACATCGCGTTTGAAACCTTCCTGGGTTTTGAAGGCGATAAGGTTCCGGATATCGACTTGAACTTCTCGGGCGAATATCAGGATAAGGCGCATGCCTTTACGAAAACAGTTTTCGGCGAGGATCACGTATTCCGCGCCGGGACGATCGGCACGGTCGCCCAGAAGACGGCGTTTGGCTATGTCAGCGGCTATGCGGAGGAAATGGGCTTGGAAAACATGCGTCAGGCGCAGCGGCTGCGATTAGCCAACGGATGCGAGGGCGTCAAGCGGACGACCGGCCAGCATCCTGGCGGCATCATCGTCATCCCGAGCTCCATGGACGTCTATGACTTTACGCCGGTTCAGTATCCGGCCAATAACCCGGATTCCGAATGGAAAACGACGCACTTCGATTTCCATGATATCCATGACAACGTCTTGAAATTCGATATCCTCGGCCACGTCGATCCGACGGCGATGCGTCTGCTGCAGAATATCTCCGGGATCGATCCGACGACGATTCCGATGAACGATCCGGAAACGATGTCGATCTTCAATTCCGTCGACGCGCTGAAAGCCGATCCGCGGGTGTATGGCGAAGCGACCGGGGCGGTCGGCCTGCCGGAATTCGGCACGAAGTTTGTCCGCGGTATTCTGGAACTGACCCGTCCGAGCACGTTCTCCGAACTGCTGCGGATTTCCGGTCTGTCCCATGGCACCGACGTCTGGCTGAACAACGCCAAGGATCTGATCGACGGCGGACTGACGCTGCATGACGTCATCGGCTGCCGTGACGACATCATGACGTATCTGATTGAAAAAGGAATGCCGAAGAAAGATTCATTCTTCATCATGGAAAGCGTCCGTAAGGGCAAAGGCTTAAAACCGGAATGGATCGAATTAATGAAGGAAAACAACATTCCGCAATGGTATATCGACAGCTGCTTAAAAATTAAGTATCTGTTCCCGAAAGCCCACGCCGTCGCCTACGTCATGATGGCGATCCGCATCGCTTGGTTTAAGGTCCATCATCCCTACTGGTACTATGTCGCGTTCTTTACGCTGCGCTGCGACGCCTATGAAATCGAAACGATGGTCAAGGGCATGGACGCGATCAAGCGGCGGATGGACGAGATTCAGGCGATGAAATCGAATCCGGAAACCAAGCGTCAGGTCACCAAGAAAGACGAAGATCTGTACTCGATGTTCGAGGCCTGTCTGGAGATGTACGCTCGCGGCTATCGCTTCTCCAACATTGATATCGACAAATCCCTGGCGACGGAATTCCGCGTGCTGCCGGACGATCTCAAGACGATCATCCCGCCGTTTACGACAGTCGACGGTCTGGGCGCCAACGTCGCCAAGTCGATCGTAGAAGCCCGCCAACAGGGCGAGTTCTTATCCAAAGAAGATTTATTAAACCGTACCCAGCTCTCCCAAACGCTGATGCGCAAGCTCGAGGTGCTGGGCACGCTGGAAGGCATGCAGGAAGAGAACCAGCTGAGTCTGTTTTAATTGGAAACTGGAAAAAGCCCGGCTGCAATACAAAATAACTCATTTGAATCAAATCTGGGAAATCATCCGCCTGCGGGCGGATTTTCCTGTTATAATAGAGGCGGGAGAATCTGTTCTCAAAAAGGAAGCGGTCGTTATGAAAATCGAATGTCCTGTCTGCCACGAAGAAATTCCGGCTTCGCAGCTCAATGAAGTCCGGGAATTCGACTGTCCGCACTGTCATTACCGCATTGAAATGGAGCCGTTTGCGGCTTCGCTGATGCAGCTGTTTCCAGTTGCGGCGCTGATCCTGTTCATCCTGGTGTTTACGATTCTGAAGCTCTTTCTGCCGGAACAAACGCTGGTGATCGTTTTTCTCGTCGTCTTCTGCATCGGCGCCCGGCTGCATTGGAGTCTGGCTGTTTTGCGGTATCTGGGACTGCTGAAATTCCGCCGTAAAGTCGATGAAGAGAAAAAACTGTGAGAAAAACGTCTGAAAAGCGGGGCCGAAGTTCAGAAAACGCTTGATTTTTACGCCAATTCTGTGTATAGTAAGAGTGCATAAAGAAACAGCAGGAGTGGTGAAAGCCACTCCTTCATTCATGTTATAAGGAGAGAAAAATGGAACAGTTGGAAAACATCAAGACGTTGATTCTGCCTGTCCTGGACTCCCTTGGCATTCAGCTTTACGATCTGAAATGGGTGAACGAAAAGAAATCCCGGATTCTTCAGATCGCAGTGATGAGAGCTGACGGATCTATGGACATCGATACCTGCGCCTTAGTCTCGGAGAAAATTTCCGAAGCTCTGGATGCCCATGACGATTGGATCAGCTTTGAATACTTTCTGGAGGTGTGCTCGCCCGGCGCGGAACGCGAACTGCGCAATGAGGAAGAAATCCGCGGCGCTTTGGGTAAGCATGTCTTCGTCCGGTTAAAAAGCCCGGTCAAGTCGATGATGGAAATCACCGGCGATTTACTGGAAATGAACGAAACCACCCTGACCCTTAGCTATCGCGATAAAGCTGTAACCCGCAAGGCTCAGGTGGAACTGGATCAGATTGAAAAGATCCGCCTGGCTGTGAAATTGTAAGGACTTGGAGGAGAAATCGCAATGAATTTCAAAGAATTTTTGAAGGCGATGCAGACGATCGAGGATGACCGCAAGATCACCAAGGAAATCGTCATCGCCGCGCTGCAGGAGGCTTTAGCCAAAGCCTATCGCAAACACATCGACATCCCGGACGTGCTGGTTCGCGTCGACATCAACGAAGCCAACGGTCAGATTCATGTGTACCAGCAATATACCGTCGTTGAGGAAGTCGAGGACGAGGAGCTGGAGATCGCGCTGGCCGAGGTCAAGGATAAAGGTTATCAGCTGGGCGATTTAGTCGACCGCGAAGTGGATATCAGCCAGATCGGCCGGGCCGCCGCGCTGCTGGCAAAAAACGTCATGAAGCAGAAAATCCGTGAGGCGGAGAAGCAGGCGGTTTATGATGAATACATCGATCAGCTGGACGAAATGGTCACCGGCATGATCGAGTCGGTCGAGGAGAAGTTTGTCGTCGTCAATCTGGGAAAGACGATGGCGCTGATGCCGCGCGCCGCTCAGATCCCGGGCGAACGCTACGTCGAAGGTCAGAGCATCCGTGTCGTCATCACCGAATGCAACAAGGATACCAAGGGTGCGCAGGTGCTGGTTTCCCGTTCCGACGCGAAGCTGGTCAAGCGTCTGTTTGAAAAGGAAGTTCCGGAAATCTATCAGGGTGTCGTCGAGATCAAGGCGATTGCCCGTGAAGCCGGGGAACGGACGAAGATGGCCGTGTGGTCGAACAATCCGGACGTCGATGCGATCGGCGCCTGCATCGGTCCGCGCGGCAGCCGTGTTCAGGTCGTCATCGACGAGCTGAAGGGTGAGAAAATTGATATCTTCGAGTGGAGCGACAACATCAGCGAGCTGATTAAAAACGCGCTGGCTCCGGCTCAGATTCTGGCGGTGCTGCCAACCGAGGACAAGCGTTCCCTGCTAGTCGTCGTTGAGGACAACCAGCTGTCGCTGGCGATCGGCAAGAAGGGCAAAAACGCCCGTCTGGCCGTGAAGCTGACCGGCATGCGGATCGATATTAAGACGGCCGGTGAGATCGAGGAACAGGGCATCGACTGGAAGACGATGATGCTGCAGTTTGCCGCTGAGGAACAGAAGCGGCTGGCGGAACAGCGGATCGCCAAGCAGCTGGAAGAGGCTGGCGTTCAGGAAGTTGAAACAGAGCCGGATGCCGAATCGGAAGCTGCGGTCGAAGCACCGGAAGTTTCTGCGGAAACGGAAGTTGTCCAGGAAGCGGCCGTTGAAACGCCGCAGGCGGAAGCGGAAGTCGAACCGGAACCGGAGGCCGCGGAAGAAGAAATGCTGACAAAGCCGGAAATTCAGCCGGAAGTTAAACCGGTTGAAGTGCAGCCGGAAGTCAAACCGGCATTGTCTGTCAAGAAAGAGGAACCGGTCCGCGCCAAGCGTGAGGTTCGCGAACGCCGCGAATATGTATCCCGCTTTGAACGGCTGGCTGATCCGACGCAGTCTTCGGCGCATACCGAAGAAAAAGCGCCGCTGCGCCGCCGCAAGAATGTTCGCGAGGATGACCGCAAGCTGCGTCTGAAAGATCTGAAGAAGGATAAGGACTACGAATTCAAGCCAGTCTATTCAGAGGAAGAGCTGGAGGAAATCCGCCGTCAGGAAGAGTTGGAAGCGCAGAACAGCTGGATCGAGGACGATATCGATTTCGATGAATTCGACGAATACTACGACGAAGAAAAATAAACCGGAAAGACGGGAGGGAGTACGATGAAGAAAATACCGATGCGCAAATGCGTCGCAACGCAGGAACAGTGTCCGAAAAAAGAACTGCTGCGGATTGTGAAAACGCCGCAGGGCACGGTGGAAGTGGACCTGACCGGCAAGCTGAACGGCCGCGGGGCGTATCTGAAAAGGGACGCGGCGGCGCTGGAGCTGGCGATCAAGCGGCAAAGTCTGAAACGCGCTCTGGAATGCGAGATCCCCGAAGAAGTTTATGATAAAATCCGCGAGGTTCTCGGTGAATAACAAGGTTTCAGGCTTGCTGGGAATCGCTGCCCGCGCCCGCAAGGTTGCAACCGGGGACAGCGTGATGGCGGCAATCCGTCAAAACAAAGCGAAGCTGGTTCTTCTCTGCGCGGACTGCGGTAGCAACGCGCAGAAGAAGATTCAGGATAAATGCCGTTTCTACGGCGTTGACTGGATAGTCGAGGGGACGGCTGAAGAACTGTCGGCCGCGCTCGGCCAGCCCAGACGGATCGCATGTGCGGTTCTGGACGAGGGACTGGCCCGGTCTATTCAGGATGCAGTTATGAAATGAGGTGAAGGTATTGGCTAAACAACAAAGAAGGAATAACTCGGGAAGACGGAATAACCACAGATCCAACAATTCCAATAATTCCTATAACCCACGGCCGAAGATGGAAGCCGTAACCAGCATTACCTACGAGGAAGGAATTACCGTCGGGGAATTAGCGCAGAAGATGAACCGCAATGCCAGCGATATCATCAAGCTGCTGTTTATGCTGGGCAAAATGGTGACGATCAACAGCTCGATGGATGACGAAACGATCGAGTTGGTCTGCATGGAGTACGGCGTGGAAGTCAAGAAAGAAATTCCGGTGGATCAGGACAGTCTGGAAGACGAAGTCGAAGAAAATCCGGAGAATCTCGTGCAGCGCCCGGCGATCGTTACGATCATGGGGCACGTCGATCACGGCAAAACGACGCTGCTGGACACGATCCGCAAGACGCGGGTCGTCGAGGGCGAATTCGGCGGCATCACGCAGCATATCGGCGCCTATCAGGTCAGCGTCCAGGGCAAGAAGATCACGTTCCTGGATACGCCGGGCCACGAAGCGTTTACCGCAATGCGCGCCCGCGGGGCGAAGGTGACGGATATCTGTATCATCGTCGTCGCCGCGGATGACGGCGTCATGCCGCAGACCAAGGAAGCCATCGACCATGCCAAAGCAGCGGACGTTCCGATCATCGTCGCCGTCAACAAGATGGACAAGCCGGCGGCGAACCCGGACCGCGTCATGAACGAGATGGCCGATCTGGGCTTATTGCCGGAAGAATGGGGCGGCGATACGATCTTCGTCAAGTGTTCGGCGAAGCAGGGCGACGGCGTCCAGGATATTCTGGAAACGATTCAGGTCGTTGCGGAAATGCGCGAGCTGAAAGCCAACCCGAAGCGCAACGCGACCGGTACGGTTATTGAAGCGAAGCTTGACAAGGGCCGCGGACCGGTCGTCACGCTGCTGGTTCAAAACGGCACGCTGCACACCGGCGACTGCATCGTTGTCGGCGCCTGCTTCGGCAAGGTCAGAAAGATGACCGACGACCGCGGCCGTGAAATCAAGGAAGCCAGGCCATCGACGCCGGTTGAGATCATCGGCTTAAACGATGTTCCGGTAGCGGGCGATATGTTCAAGGTCTTCGACAATGAAAAGCAGGCCCGTGCGATTGCGGAACGCCGTTCCCAGACCAAGATCGAGCAGGAACGCAAGAGCAGTTCCGCAATGAGCTTAGACGATCTGGCGCGTCAGATCGAAGCTGGTGAGGTTCAGGAAATTCCGGTTATCGTCAAGGCCGATGTGCAGGGCTCGGCGGAAGCCGTCAAGTCCTCGCTGGAAAAGCTGGATGTCCAGGGTGTCAAGGTCAACGTCATCCGTTCGACCGCCGGGACGATCAGCGAATCCGACGTCATGCTGGCGAGCGCTTCCAAAGCGGTGATCTACGGCTTCAACGTCCGCCCGGACGCCAATGTGCGTAAAAAAGCGGAAGAAGAAGGCGTCGAGATCCGTCTGCACAACATCATCTACAAAGCCATGGAGGAAATGGAACTGGCGATGAAGGGCCTTTTGGCGCCGGTGTACGAGGAAGTCGTCATCGGACAGGCGGAAGTCCGTCAGACCTTCAAGGTTTCCAAGATCGGCACGATCGCCGGCTGCATGGTGACCGACGGCAAGCTGGTCAAGGACTGCAAGGTGCGTTTAATCCGTCAGGGTATCGTCGTTTACGACGGCCAGCTGGGCTCGCTGAAGCGTTTCCAGAACGACGCCAAGGAAGTCACCAACGGTTATGAATGCGGCTTAACGATCATGAATTTTAACGACATTAAGGAAGGCGACCTGATTGAGGCCTACGCCGATCAGGAGGTTCCTCAGAATTAAGGAAACGCTTTTCCTGAAGAAACAGGAGGGACGCTCATGTCTGTCAAACAAGAACGGGTAGCGCAGATCATCCTCAAAGACGTCACGGATATCATTCAGTTTTCCCTGAAGGATCCGTCCGTCGGATTCGTCACGATTACTGACGTGCAGGTGACCAACGACTACTCCTACGCTACGATTTACGTTTCTTTCTTAGGCAAGGAAGAACGCAAGCAAGCAGGTCTGAAGGCACTCAACCGGGCAAAGGGTTTTATCCGCTCGGAGCTGGGCAAACGGCTTTCGATCCGCAAGGTTCCGGATTTGATTTTCAAGCTCGACGATTCGCTGGAAAAAGGAGAGCGGATCGACTCGATTATTTCGCAAATCAATCACAAAGCTTAACCGGAAATCCTGTCTGAAATGAATCGGACAGGATTTTTTTTGTTTTTTTTCAACTTTTTTCCTTTTTTTGGAAGGCTTTTTCGAAAAAACCGCAATATTAATACTAGGGGCGTGCAGAAAGGAGAACACAATGAGAACGATTGCGGTGGAACCAACCCGGCTGGAAGCGTGTGCCGGACAGATCGAGCAGCTGCGGCAGGAGGTGGAAAGGACGGTCGCACGGCTGTACGAGCGGGTAGAGCTGATGGCGGCGAACACCTGGATCGGCCGGGACAATCTGGCGTTTACAACGCAGATCCAGGGCTATCAGGATGATTTCCGAAGGGTCGAGCTGCTGATGCAGCAGTACAGCGAATTCTTAAAAGCCTCGGCGCGAAGCTACCGGCAGATGCAGGAAGAACTGGCGGCGCAGGCCAGCCGGCTGGTCAATTAAAGGGAGGAATTGAAAATGGATAACTTGAAGATTTCATTAGCGGGAGTTAAGGATACTTCCGGTGCAATTCGCGTCTGCAATGAACAAATTTACAGCGCATTAATCGAAGCGAAGAAACAGATGAACGATTTGGCGATGGTGTGGCAGAGCGACGGCTCGGAGGCGATCCGCCAGCGTTTCAATCAGTTTGCGGCGCAGTTTGAAACCCAGAAGCAGATCATCGAGTCGTACGCCCGGTTTCTGGATACCGCCGTGTCCAGCTATGATACGCTGGAAGCGACGATTCAGAACAACGCCTGTTCATTTTAGCGTATGCGCGGGCGCTGGAGAAGTCTTTTCGCCGCGGGGCTGACGGTGCTGATGATGGCGGAGGGCTGTATGCCGCAGCCGACGGGAGTTTTGCGGTGCGATTGGGCGAAGATGTTGGCGGAAACGTTGTTTTTTGACGATTCCGCCGCCGGCCTGGCCGCCTTGAAAGATTGGGGCGTGGAAGTGGAGATGGACCGGCAGCGGGTTTCACGGCAGGCGGCCTGTCTCAATCTGCTTCAGGCTTACGATGGTGAAGATCCATCATTAGAGCGCTGCCAGACGCTGGGATTTCTGACGAAGCTAAAAGGCTGGCTGACGGCGGAGGAAGCGGCAGCGTCATTGAAGGAATTGACGCGGCAGCTCAACCAGTCTGAAGCAAAGACGCTGGTGTTTGAGTGGGAAGCAGCCGGGTTATGGAATGGAGAGGGACGGCCGGATGAAACGGGAAGGATTGTGCTGAATCCCGGACAGACTGGAAAGTTGGGAAGCTGGTTTACCGATCCGGATTCCCGTCAAATCTACATCACGGATTCGATCGTTGAAACCGAAGGTCAGATCATGGCTGAAGTCCATCCAGAGGATCCGCAGACGTGGCTGGCCGAAACGCAGTTTAAACTGGCGTTTGATGCGGATTGGAGTCAGGCTGAGATCGAGCCTTATGGGCAGAACGGTGAAGAACTTCTGTCCCTTGCAATGAATGCCGCGGAAAGGGCGGAACCGCGGTTTGCGTTGATGAAGCAGCAG
The DNA here is from genome assembly GCF_986127675.1 of Holdemania sp. NCBI lineage: Bacteria > Bacillati > Bacillota > Erysipelotrichia > Erysipelotrichales > Erysipelotrichaceae > Holdemania > Holdemania sp. Next base: position 15,495 of record NZ_CFQZWI010000040.1, read on the forward strand.
TTTGAAGTTGGCAAAACGCAGGTAAGCTGGAGCGTGGCCGCCAGCGGAATTCATGTCCATGCCGCAAAAAAGCTGGCCAACAGCGCGACGCTGCAGATGGACTATGATCTGACCGGACTGCATCCGGTGATCGAATGGAACGGCTTGAGCAGGGATGGCCGGCTGCAGCTGGACTTTGTGATGAACGAATCGGCCGGTCTGACGCGCGGGGTGTCCAATACGCTGACCAGCGACTTTTCTGGTCTGGATCCGCACACACTGTTAAACTCGCTGACCGCTTCCTTTACAAGCACGCGCAAGGACGCCGACACGATCATCCCGATCGCCAGGATCAAACTGCCTGTACCGCAGTTTCCGATCGTCGACCTGCTTTTAACCCTGCAGCTGCATTGTTATGCCGGCGGCAAGATCGAGCTGCTTCTGAGTCAGGAGGGCAGCGTGGGCATGGAAATAAGAAACGGCGTTCTGCGGCCGATCCATCAGCTTGAACACCGGCATGATTTCATCTTTCAGGGCTCGGCCAAGATGACTGCGGCCCTGGATGCTTCCGCCCGGGCAGCCGGGATTTCACTGATGGATCTGATGCTGCAGACAGGCTTGCGCGGCGTGATGCGCACGACGGCCTGGATCAGCCAAAACGGCGAACTGGAATCCCGGGCAGCGGGAGAGTTACCCCTGGAAAGTCAGCCGGTTCATGCGAATCTGCAGTTCTGCAGCGATTTAAACGTTCACGGTATTCTGGAATTGGAAATCAATTCTCCGGAGTCGTTAGCCGGTCGGTTTGGCATGGGCCGGACATTTTCAATCCTGAATGAGAACAACGCGACGCTCAATCCCCATGGCCGCACGCATCTGGAAAACGGGATCTTTGTGGATCGCTGCACCCGCGGTGAGCCTTCTTCCTCACCAGCGCCGACCACGGCTCCGATTGTACAAACTGATCGGATCGAGCTGGCGGAAGTTTTGTTGATATTAAGTCCGAATCAAAGCGGACAGATTGTGATCCGCGGACTGCCGGAAGGCGTGACGGTGTCGGATCTGATGTATTCCGTGGACGATCCGGGGGTGGCTACCGTCGTGCAGACCGGCAAGGTGCGGGCAGTCAAAGCCGGGGATGCGATCGTCACGATCAGCGATCCGTCGGAAACCTACAAGACAAGCTGTCATATTCATGTGCGGGCTGAGGCGGCATGATCGTCTGCATCCTGTGGCAGCACCGACTGGCGATCCGTCATGTCCATCCGCAGCGCGGCTTATTCTTTGCCCCTGAAGCGGACAGCGTGCTGGCGATTACGCAAAAGAAGGAAGGGTGGCAGCTGCAGCTCAGCGACACACTGCAGTTTCTGGACAGTCCGCGCCGCTGCCGCCTGATCAGCCGGCGGCATGACGAGCTTTGTTATCTGCCGTTCTATGAGAAAATTGACCTCTTTTATACCTTTGATGAGACCGGATTTAATCAATACACGCTCTATCAGCGTCCGCAGGGTTGCTGGATGCTTAATGACCAGCGGTTGAGCGAACCCTGCGGCGATCAGGACGAACCGTGGGCAATACTTGACTTCGATCAGAATCTGGCGAAGGAAACAACGCAGTTTCCCGGTATGATCGTCAACGGCGTCCATCAGCGTCAGACCCGGCTGGAAGCGGGAATGCGCCTGCAGTTTGCTGCAGTAACGATCCTGATTCATCCGGCATTCATCGCACTCAACAATCCGGGAATGCAGCTCAAAATCAAGCTGAAGCCGCTGCGCCGGCAGGCTTTAGCCGACTGGATGTACCAGCCGCCGGATAAGCTGCCGCTTCCCTTTCATCCGACTTTTCAGTTTTATCCCGTCTATCCCCGATGTCCGCTGCACTTGCCCCCGGGCCCCCCAGTCAAGCTCAGACCCATGACTTTCAGCGTACTGACGATCGGTCCTTCGCTGATGATGGGCGCGGCGTCGATTGCCGTCGGCTTGTCGTTAGGTCAGGGGGCGGCAGGGATGATGGTGCTGATGCCGGCCGTCATGATGGTTTCGGCGGTGTTCTGGCCGCTGGTTCAGCTGGCCGTGAATCATCTGTTAAACAGGCGTGATCGGCGTCGGCGCAAACAATGGCTGGCGGACGTGCTGGAAGGGTGGGAACAAAGCTGCCAAACGGCGCTGCGGGAAACGACGGTGTTTCTGTCGCAGCGCTATCCGGAGGCTGACGCGCTAAAAAGGCAAATTGAAGAACAATCTGTTTTTGATACCGACAGTGCTCATCCGCTGTTCGGCAAGCTCAGTTTAGGCCGCCAGCGGCTGACGCTGATTCCTGAAATAAATCTGGACACACTGGATTTGCATCAACCCGCGGATCAAACGGTCAAGCAACAGATCGACGCCTGGCAAACAACCCATCCCTTCACTGCTGCCGCGCCGCTTCCCTGGGATCTCTTTGAGTGGGAACGAGTCGGTTTAGTCTGCGATGAAAAATCGCTGGCTGCTTTTTTCAATACGATTTTAATGACGCTGGCGCTCCATCACCAAGCGCAAAGCCTGGCTCTGGCCTGGATCGGTCCGGTGCCTGAAATTCTCTTTGAAACGCTTTGCTGGCTGCCGCAGATTTATGACGAACAAGGATTGCGGCGGATCTGGACGAAACGGGAAGATTGGGATCGCGGCCGGCGGCAGATTCAGGAAATTCCTGTTCCGACGTGGACGCTGGTGAGCGATCCGGGCGCGGCTGCTTATTGGGAAGCGTCGAAGCCGAAATCCTGCGTGTGGCAGTTGGCGGCCCGATCGGAGGATCTGCGGCTGGCAGCGCAGCGAATTTTGATCATTGAGCAGGGACATGGCCGGATTCTGACGCGCTCACGTCAGCTTTGCCAGGAATTCGACGTGGATTTCAGCTATGCGAAAAGCTTCCGCGACAGTGCGCTGGCACTGTACCGCTATGGACAGAAAAGCCGGCCGTCCAGCCGGCAGGTTGACATTCAAAGTTTGCTGGGCCAGGCGGGAATCGGCTGTCCGCCCTGGCAGGAGTCGGCACGCCTGACGCAGCTGCGAATTCCTTTGGGGCTGGATGAACAAGGCCAGCCGGTAATTCTGGATCTGCATGAAAAAGGCCAGGGACCGCATGGCTTAATCGCCGGGATGACCGGCAGCGGTAAAAGCCGGCTGTTGGAAACGCTCGTCTTGTCAGCGGCCTGGCATTACAGTCCGGATCAATTACAGTTTGCGGTCATTGATTACAAAGGCGGCAGCCTGATCGAGCAGCTGCGTTTTCAAGGGCGGCTGATCCCGCATTGCTGTGCTCAACTGAACAATGTCGCAGAAGGTGGGGCAGAACGATCTTTGATCTACCTGCGGCAGGAATGCGAACGCCGGCAGCGCTGTTTCGCTCAGGCGCAGACACGGTTAAAGCAGCCCGTTGCCGATCTGGATCATTACCGCCAGCTGTGTCTTGACCACCCGCAGCTGACACCTTTGGCCCATTGCGTATTGATTATTGACGAATTCGCCGAGCTGAAGCAGTCGCAGCCGGAGTTTATGCGGGATTTGATCCAGATCTGCCGGATCGGACGCAGCCTGGGACTGCACCTGATCCTGGCGACACAGCGGCCGGCGGGCATCGTCGACGAACAGATGTGGAGCAATTTCAATTTTAAGCTCTGTTTAAAAGTGGCGCAGAAACAGGACAGTCAGGAAATACTGCATTGCGATAAAGCGCTGCGGTTAACCCGGCCGGGACAATTTCTGCTGCTGAGCCAGCAGGATCTAATCCAGGGACAATGCGCGTGGTTAGGCGGTAAGCAGACGCCGGATCCCATTATCCGCTGGCTGGATTCCCGGCTGCAGCCGATCCGCGAGGTGCGGCGGGGTAAAAATAACAGCCTGCGCCAAAGTGAAGCGCTGATGGCAGCGATGCTGCGGGAAGCGGACCGCCGCGGTTTGTCCGCGCCGCCGCTGTGGCCGCCGTTGCCGGCGGCGGTGGATTTGGCCGAACTGAAAAAACAGACGGCCGGGCTGGTGCTGGGCGTCGGCGATGATCCGCAGCATCGCGCCACGCCGGTGATTGTTCACCCTTTGGCGCATGGTTTGTTCATCAGTGAGGAAGCGGCGCCACAGGAGGCCTTCTTGCGATGTCTGATCCAAAGCGCGGGACGGTTTGACCAAGCGGCTGAGTTTGTCGTACTGGATCCGCTGGATCAGCTGCCGCAGTTCTGTGCGGAACCCGCGGTTATCGAAGTTCTGACGTTACAGCAGCCGGAATTGATGGAACGATTTTTCAGCTTGCTTAAGCGCGGTCTGCGGCAGCGTCAATCCGCTGAAATTCCGTTGTTTGTCCTGACGCTTCAGCTCAGCACAATTCTGGAACGTTATGACAATCTGGCGCTGTTTCAGCAGCTTTTGGAAGAAGGTCCGTCGTTAAACCTGTATTTATTGTGCGCGGAGAAGCAAGTCAGTCGGCTGCCGCTGCGTCTGACGCAGAGTCTGCGGATTCGCTATATCCTTGGTCCGGCCGCGCCGGCCCAGCTTGGCGAGGTGCTGGAGCGAACCTGGACTCAACCGCTGGCGAGCGGTTGGGGATTGGTTCAGAAGGAGTCCGTTCTGAATTTCGTTTTGGCCCGGCCGCTTTCTCCACTTCTAAACGATAAACCGAAACGCTGGCAGCTGCCGCGTCTGCCGCAGCGTCTGCCGCGCCGCTGGCTGAAAAAGAAAGCCGTGTTTCTGGGCGTGGATCCAATTCTGTGCAGGCCGGTCTATGCGACGCTGCATTCGCGGCAGCATCTGGTTGTACTCAGCTGTGAAGCGAAGCTCTGCGCCGCCAGGATCCGTCAGCTTGGCGGCGGGCCTTATCCCATCGTCGATGTCTCCCGGCTTGACGAAGCGGAAATCATCGCGTTTTTGGAAGGAGAAGCGCCGTTTGTTCTGGTTGGCACAGCGAGCGATTTGCAGCGCAGCACATGGCGCAGGCTGGTTGATTTTTCATTGACGTTGTGGTCCGGCCCGGGCTTGCGGCAGCAGCTGTTTTTCCCGGTGCCTGCCACGATAGCAAATTTAACAGATCAGGAAAGTATGTGGATTCAAAACGAACAAATGCAACGATTGAAGGAGATAGAATAAAATGGAAAATGAAGTTTTACTGGGTTTTGAATTAGTCTGCTGCGACGCGTATTTTGAATGCAGCGTCGATTCGTCGCTGACGCTGCGGGAAATTGTCGAAGGCCTGCAGGAGATGAGTCCGCCGGAAATCCGCGAGGAATTTGATCTATGTCAGCCGCTGATCTTATGTGATCCCCAAGAGCACCGGATTCTGGACGAACAAAAAACAGCCGCCCAGCTGCGGCTGCCGGACGGCTTTAAGATTCTGATTTTCTGATCGGATGAATTTCGGTTTGGCCTGTGGCAGGTTCTTTTTGCCACAGGCTGAGCTGCTTTTCATTGTGCAGCATCAGCAGGAAGTTGTCGCGGGCCATTGGATATTCCGCGTACAGCCGCTCCAGCATTTCTTTCATATCCTGCCTTCGGGTGTAGCCATCCATCGGACAGGTCGATTTCACAACCGGTACGCCGCAGCTCTGTACCGCCGCGCGGATTTGATTTTCACGGGCGTAGATGAAAGGCCGGATAAACGGCATTTCGGCGTTGGATAAATACATCTTCGGCGCGAAGGTGGCCAGCCGGCCGCCATAGATCGCATTCATCAATAAGGTTTCAATCGCGTCGTCCCCATGGTGCGCAAACGCGACTTTCGTGCAGCCGAAGTCCTTTGCGGCCCGGTTGACGGCGCCTTTTTTCAACGTTGAGCACAACGAGCATTTCAAGGAACCATCCGCATTGGCCTGAATTTTTAGAATCTCGTAGATTCGGCTGGGCACGAGTTCCAGCCGGATGCCGCGCTGTTTGAAAAAGGCTTCGGCATCCGTAAAGTCCATATCGGGAAAGCCCATCTGAATATGAATGCCGACGACTTCAAACTGCTTGCTTTGGATCCGCCGGCAGAACTGCTGGTAAAGATGCAGGCAATAAAGCAAAAGCATCGAATCCTTGCCTCCGGAGACGCCGACGGCAATCCGGTCGTGATCGGCGATCATGCCGTAGTCCTGATCGGCTTTGCGGATACAGCCTAAAATTTGTTTCATCGCATTCATGGTTTTGTCCTCCTGACGTTTTTTACTTCCGTCCTATTATACCACAGGCCCTGTTTGAAGCCCAGGTGAACATTCCGTGTGAGATTTACGCGGATACGGCGATAGGCTTTGCAAACGGATGGGAGCCTTGGTATAATGAAACGTGGAGTTTGGAGTGATACAGTGGACGGAATTTGTTTAATTAATAAACCGGCAGGCATGACGTCGTTCGACGTGGTTTATCAGGTCCGTAAAGCCGCCGGCATCAAGAGCGTCGGGCATACCGGAACCCTTGATCCGCAGGCGACGGGCGTCCTGGTTGTGCTGCTGGGCCGGGCTTGCAAAGCGCTGCCGTATTTATCAGGCAAGACGAAAGAATACATCGCCGAGCTGACGCTGGGCACAAAAACCGATACGGGCGATATCTGGGGTAAACCGTTGGAAACCAGACCGGTTCGCGAGGTTGAATCGACGCAGCTGGAAGCGGTGCTCAACAGCTTTCTTGGCGTTTCGCTGCAGCTGCCGCCGATGGTATCCGCAATCAAAAAGGACGGCAAGAAGCTGTATGAATATGCCCGCGAGGGCGTGGCGGTCGAACGGGAAAAACGTCCGATCGAAATCACGGAAATCGAATTATTGCAGACCGCTCCGGTCATCCGTTTCCGCGTCGTTTGTTCCAACGGAACTTATGTGCGCACCTTGTGCGAAGACATCGCGGAAAAACTGGGAACCGTGGGCACGATGAGCAGTCTGGTCCGGACTCGGGCCTGCGGCTATACCTTAGAACAATGTCAGTCGCTAAACGAGGTCCGGCAGGGCTGTTTTCAGCTTGTTTCCATCTATGACGGCATTGCCAGCCAATATCCGCTGATCGAAGCGGATCCAGCGCAGATTCCGGATATTAAAAACGGCAAGCGGCTGCACTTGGACAGCATGGAACCCATCGTCGGCGTCGTCAGCGGAAAGCAGGTGCTGGCGATGATGGAACGGCAGGAAGATGGAATTTACCGCTGCCTGCGGGGATTATGGTAGGAGAAATATCAATGAAAGTAGATATGATAAAAACGCATGGCGGGCCGGTTCTGGAAGGGCCGGTCTGCGCCTGCATCGGCTATTTTGACGGTCTGCATCGCGGACACCGGGCGTTGATTGACGAAACGATCCGCCGGGCGAAGGCGGCGGGGTGCGACAGCGCGCTGATCACATTTTCACCTGATCCGTGGATCACGATCGGCAAGATGCAGAAAGTGCAGCATTTAACGACGCTGGAGCAGCGCATCGAGCTGGCCGGCAAGATGGGAATAGACCGTGTGATCGTACTGGATTTTGTTAAAGAAATGGCCGAGCTGTCGCCGCAGGCGTTCATTGACATGCTGGCGGAGCATTGCCGTCTGAAGGTATTAGTCTGCGGTTTTGATTTTCATTATGGAAAATTCGGCAGCGGCAGTGTCGAAACGCTCAGAGCTGAAGCTGATGGACGGTTTGACGTCGTGGTGATCGCGGCGGTCAACGATCAGGGCGATAAGATCAGTTCTTCACGGATCTGTCGTTGTCTGGAACGGGGCGACGTTGCGGAGGCCGGGCGTTTGTTAGGCTATCCTTATGAAATCCGCGGCGTGGTCGTTCACGGCCGTCAGAAGGGCCGCGAGTGGGGCTTTCCCACCGCAAATTTAAAAACGGATGAGGAAACGCTGCTGCCTTTAGGCGGCGTGTATGCCGGGGAAGCGGAAAGCAAAGGCCGCTGTTGGAAGGCGATGATCAATATCGGCCACAATCCGACCTGCAATCCGGTTCGCGAGCTGTCGGTTGAAGCAAACCTGTTGGACTGTGCGGAAGATTTTTACGATCAGCCGATGCGGCTGCGCTTTTACAAGCGGCTGCGGGCAGAGCAGCAATTCGCTTCGCTGACGGAATTAGTCGATCAGCTTCGCCGGGATCAACAGGCCGTCCGCGAGGTTGTTCAGGAGCCGGGAGATGAATGAACAATTCTTAAAGCGGATGCAGACGCTGCTGGGGGCGGAGTACGACGCTTATGTGGAAACCCTGCACAATCCGCCCTTTCGCGGTTTGCGGGCCAATTTGTTAAAAATCCAGCCAGATGCCTTAGTTAAGCGTCAATTCGCTTCCTTGTCGCCCTCTCCCTTTGCCCGGGAAGGCTTTGTGCTGACCGGTTCGGAAACAGGTCTGGGCAATCATATTTATCATCGCCAGGGATTGTTTTACATGCAGGAGCCATCGGCTTCGTCGGCGGTGACTGTGCTGGATCCGCAGCCGGGCGACTGGGTGCTGGACTTATGCGCGGCGCCGGGCGGCAAAAGTACGCAGATCGCGGCGCGGATCGGCCATGCCGGCTTTCTGATCGCCAATGAAATCGACGGCGGCCGGGCGCGCGTCTTAATGAGCAATCTGGAACGTTTAGGCGTCAGCGAAGCCCTGATCACTCACGCTTCCCCAGAACAGCTGTGTCCGCAGTTAACGGGCTGGATGGACAAAGTTCTGGTAGATGCCCCATGCAGCGGCGAAGGTATGTTTAAAAAGGAAGATCAGGCGCTGGCCGACTGGAGCGTCGAGCATGTCCGCTCCTGCGGTCTGCGTCAGCAGAAAATTTTAGAATCGGCCGTATTCACGCTGAAGGAACAAGGCATTCTTGTCTATTCGACCTGCACGTACGCCCCGGAGGAAAACGAACAGGTTATTGATCAGTTTCTGCGGAAGCATCCGGAAATGGAGCTGCTCGACTGCGGCGTGAAGTTTGGCCGGCCAGGCTTGTCGCTGGGGCTTGTCGACGGTGCGAAGGTCCGGCGGATTTTCCCGATGGATCAGGGCGAAGGTCATTTTGTCGCGAAGCTGCGCAAAAGGGCGCCTCAGCCTTCAGTCCGCCAGCGGTTTGTCAAAAGTTCGCCGCTGCCGCCGGCAGCCCGGGACTTTTTCAACGATCAGCTGACGGAGATCGGCAACCTGCATTTCCATCTGGAACAGGACCGGTTGTCCCTGATGCGGCATGAATTTATCCAGCTGGATAAAATTCCGGTGCTGCGGCAGGGGGTAATGGCCGGGGAAATCGTCAAAAATCGGCTGGAACCGCACCATCATTTCTAAGATCGG
>NZ_CFQZWI010000041.1:0-24499 GCF_986127675.1 Holdemania sp.
CCCTACACGACGCTCTTCCGATCTGGATTGAAAAGAAGAAAAATAAGAATTGACAAAGATGGAAGACACTCCTATAATACGTTTAGATCAACATCTAAATATGGAAATCAGAAAGGAAAACAGAAATGAACAAATCAATCAAAAAAGGATTTATCGGACTTTTACTGATGTCCGTTGTCTTGAGCGGCTGTCAGAAAACACAGGCTCCCGCCGAAAGCAATCAATCGGGAACAGACGTTCAGGATAAGGTGACGGGCAGCCGGGAGGAGATCGCCAAAGCGTATGTGGAAACACTGGGGGCCGGGGATTTTGACAAGCTGCTGCAGGGATTTGCCTATGATGAACAGATGCAGAAGGCATCCTCGCAGCTGCAGGCTTCGCTGGAACCTTCGCTGAAGCAGCTGGGGGCATTAAAAGAAATCCAGATTGTCAATGAAATTAAGCAGGGAGGCTATATCATCGTTCAGGTTCCCGTGTTGTTTGAAAATCAGAACCTGTGTGTGAACGTCGTGTTTGACGATCAGGATCAGATCGCAGGCGTGAACTTCTCCGAATACATTGAGCCGAGCAACGTCGCGGCGCTGACGCTGCCGGAAGGGACTGCAGAGCAGGAACTGACGCTGACGATGCGCGATGGCAAGGATTTACCTGCCACCTTAACACTGCCCCAAGGCGATCAGCCAGCGCCTGTTATTATTCTGGTACATGGCTCAGGACCGAATGACCGCAACGAAACACTGTATGGAAACACCGTATTTCAGGATATCGCCTACCGGCTGGCCGAGCAGGGCATCGCGACTGTCCGCTATGACAAACGGACCTTTGTTTATGGCGCTGAATGCGCCGGGGACACACAGTTTACAGTGGAACAGGAAACCATCCAGGACGCCGCAGATATCGTTGACCTGATTGCCAAACAGCCGGAGATTGATTCGTCAGCGATTTATGTTCTGGGCCACAGCTTAGGCGGCTTATGCATGCCGCGGATCGCCGCGGAAACTCCGGAGGCAGCGGGCTATATCATGATGGCCGCACCGGTAACGGATCTGGCTTCCTTAATGAAGATGCAGTATGAGCATTTGGCGCAGTTCATGAATACAGATCAGGAAAAAGCGTCGATGGATGCGATGATTGCCGAGCTGGACAAGCTGCAGCAGCTGGACTCTTTGCCGGAGGATGAAGCGGTGGCTGGCGCCTATCCGGCCTATTGGAAAGATCTGTTGTCCTATGATCCGATCAAAACCGCGGAAACGATCACCAAACCGGTGTTAGTGCTGCAGGGCGAGGAAGATTATCAGGTGCCGCTGCAGGAATTTGAAACGTGGAAAACGGCTTATGGCGAAAAGGCTAACTGGACATTTCATAGCTATTCCGGGCTGTCGCATTTGATGATGCCGGGCGACTACAATGCCAATCCAAACACCTATTACATGCAGAAAGCGGTCGTCGATCCGCGGGTGACGGACGATATCGCAGCCTTTATCCACGCACAGAAATAAGGCTTCAAACTGTCAAGAATCGTAAGCGGATGCAAAAAGCTTGAAGATTCAGTTGATGAGAAAGAATGCAAATGAAGCGGAGATGAACTGATCAGACCGCCCGGGATGACCGCGGCTTTCTGAATCCGGTAAACTCCGCTTTTTGTTTTGGTTAAAGCCAGTTGACCGCTGAGAAAGATCGTTCATCTATTTCATGATCGAAGTCCTTTTGAAACCCAGCGTGAAATTCCATGGTTTCCGGGCGGTCTTTGGTTGTAACCCCTTGCAGCTTTCGATATAATTAAACGTAAGGAGGACCTAGAGTATGAAAACATATTTAGGAATTGATTTAGGGGGAACGAACGTCCGCGTTGCCAAAGTGACGCGCGACGGGATTGTTTTAGCTGAAGTAAAACATCCGTCGCTGGCGCAGGAAGGACCTCGCAGAGTTATGGACAACATGATGGAAATGATCCGGGAGATTCCGGGGTATACTGAATGCGAGGGGATCGGCGTGGGCGTGCCGGGGCCGGTTGATACGATCAAGGGAAAAATGTTGATGGCAACGAATCTGCCGGGGTTTGAGCTTTATCCGATTGCCGCGGAGTTGACGCAAAATTTCAACATGCCGGCCTACGTTGATAACGACGCTAATGTCGCCGGTCTGGCGGAAGCGCTGGTCGGCGCTGGAAAAGGCCTGCCCGTCGTCTATTACGTCACGATTTCTACCGGCATCGGCGGCGCGTTAGTCGTCGACGGCAAGGTTGTCAGCGGCAAGCATGGTCATGCCGGGGAAATTGCGAATATCATCATTGACCGCAATCGTCAGAAAATCAATCATTTGAACATCGGCGCGGTGGAGAATGAAGCCAGCGGTGTTGCGATTACCCGCAAGGGCAAAGCGCTGTTCGGCGATCAGATTCGCCATGCCGGGGATGTATTTGATTTGGCGAAGCAGGGCAATCCGCAGGCCCAGGCTGTCGTTGACGATATGGCCTACGATCTGGCTGTAATGTTCTCGGTCATCGCCCATGTCGCCGACCCATGGATGTTTGTGATCGGCGGCGGCATGATGCAGTCCAAGGATGTCTTCCTAGATAAAGTTGTCGCTAATTTCAAAAATCTGGTCCATATACCGATGCGCGATACCTTGTTTGAAGTGGCAAAGCTGGAAGAACCAGGAATCATCGGCGCGGCGATGCTGCCGATCTCCCACGGAAACTAACATCATAGAAAGAAGGAATAACCTTGGTTTCAGAAAAATGCCTGCGGCAATATGCCGAATTGGCAGTTCGGCTGGGCGTCAATGTTCAGAAAGGGCAGATGCTGGTAATTAAGGCGCAGGTCGATTCAGCGCCGTTTGTCAGAATGTGCGTCGAAGAAGGCTATCGTGCCGGAGCGGGTGAGGTCATCGTGCAGTGGCTCGATGATCAGATCACCAAGCTGGACTATCAGTACGCGGAAACGCCGGTGCTGCAGCGGGTTCCAGACTGGCTGATGGCGCGGGAACAGGAATTTGTCGACCGCGGTTACTGCATTCTGCATATTGACTCGAGTATCCCGGGCATCATGAAGGATGTCGATCAGGACAAGGTCCAGCAGGTCGTCACCGCGCGCCGCAAAGCTCTGGAAAAATTCCAGAACTACACGATGGCCAATCTCGGTCAGTGGTCGATCGTCGCGATTCCAAATCCGGAATGGGCGCTGAAAGTCTTTCCGCAGGAACAGCCGGACACCGCGGTGGAAATGCTGTGGGATGCGATCCTGGCTTCCGTTCGGATTCAGGATCAACAAGATCCGATCCCGTTGTGGGAAAAACATAACCGGCAGTTGTCTGAGCGCAACGACTGGCTGAACCGCCAGCGGTTTGCGGCGCTGCATTTTAAGAATCAGAAAGGTACAGATCTTATTGTAGAGCTGGCCGAGGGCCATCTCTGGGAAGGCGGCTGTGAAAAATCGCAAAGCGGTGTGGTCTTTAATCCCAATATGCCGACCGAGGAAAATTTCACAATGCCGAAAAGAACCGGGGTGCGCGGCAAAGTTCAGGCGACAAAGCCGCTCAGCTATCAGGGAAAGTTGATTCAGAATTTCTGGATCGAATTTGAGGAGGGCAAAGCGGTGCGCTGGCATGCCGAGGAAGAAGAAGCCGCCTTAGCCAGTCTGATCCAGTTTGACGAAGGCAGCGCTTATCTCGGAGAAGTCGCATTGATCGACGTCGATACGCCAATCTCACAATCCGGGATTTTGTTCTACAACACCTTGTTTGATGAAAACGCCAGCTGTCATCTGGCTTTGGGAAGGGCTTACCCGATGAATATGGAAGGCTCACAGTCGATGAGCGAAGAGGAAATGAAGGCGAAGGGCTGCAATTTCTCAATGGTCCATGTCGATTTCATGTTCGGCAGCGACGACATGCAGATCACCGGCGTGCATGCGGACGGTTCCGAAGTTGTTTTCTTTCGCGACGGCCAGTTTTGTATTGAATAAAGAAGTGTTGAATATGAGAAAGGACGTTGCCTGGCGGCGTCCTTTTTCACAAGAAAAGACAGATCCGGGATATTCAAGGGGATAATATCCGTGATATACTGGAAACATTGAGGTGGATGTATGGAAAAGGCATTGACAGAAATTATTAAATTTAATGAAGAACGCGACTGGGATCAATTTCACAGTCCCGAGAATCTGGCCAAGTCGATCGCAATCGAGGCTGGCGAGCTGTTGGAATGTTTTCAATGGGGACCGGATTATGATCATCAGAAGGTTTGCGAAGAACTAGCGGATGTCATGAATTATTGCTTGTTGATGAGCGATAAACTCGGGGTAGACGCCGAAACGATCATCCTGCAGAAGCTTGAACAGAATCGAAAAAAGTATCCGGTAGAAAAGGCTAAGGGAAAAAGCACCAAATACGATCAGCTGTAAGGAGGAAACCTGAATGGTCAGAATCAAAACAATTCCATTTAACGAGCAGGCCCTGACAGCGGCTAAAGGCATCACTCAGGCAATTCAATACCCTTCAGTTTATATTCTGTCGGGCAAAAATGAAGCCTATGTCGGGGAAACAATTAATATCGCCCATCGGCTGCAGCAGCATATCCGCAACGCCGACCGCCGCCGGCTGGATCAGCTCAGAGTGATCATGGACAAACAGTTTAATAAATCCGCGACAACGGATATCGAGGCTTCATTAATTAAATATCTGTCGGCTGATGGCCAGTTCAGGCTTCAAAATGGAAATGCCGGTATCCGGGATTATAATTATTATCAAAAAGACAGGTATAAAGAAAAATTTGAGGAAATATGGCGGATGCTGATCAAGCAGGGGATTGCGCAGCACAATCAGATACAGATTGAGAACAGCGATCTTTTTAAGTTTTCTCCCTATAAATCATTAACAGATGATCAATATAAAACTGCTGAAAGCTTGTTTGATTCCTTGCTTCAGCATTTGCGCAAAAGCGAAGAAGCTGTGTTTTTAGTGCATGGCGGTGCGGGAACCGGAAAAACTGTGCTGGCTGTTTATTTGATGAAATTGATGTCAGATATCATGGCTGAACATAACGAAATGGAGGAGGAGATAGAAGAAGCAGAAGATGAGTTTTCATTTCAGAGCTTGTATTATTTAAAAAATGTCAGAAGCTTAAAAATTGGTCTGGTCATCCCAATGACTTCGCTGCGGAAAACATTGAAAAGAGTCTTTAGACAAGTCCAAGGTCTTCGGTCTTCCATGGTGATTGGACCTTCAGATGTGATTAAATCGCATTATGATGTGCTGATTGTGGATGAGGCACACCGGCTTCGTCAGAAGAAAAATATCATGCCTGGACACCACAAAGTTTTTGACCGGATTAATGCGAGTTTGGGATTAACTGACGGAAATGAACTGGACTGGATTCAGCGCTGCAGCGATTATCAGATTTTATTCTACGATGACACACAGTCGATAAAACCAACGGATATCGATCAGTCCGTGTTTCAGAATCTGGTTCAGAAACAAAATACGGAAGAATATTTCTTAACGTCACAAATGCGTGTCGCGGCCGGACAAGATTATATTGCCTATATCGAGAATATATTATATGAATATGGAAATCCAAAGAAAAAGGAATTTAAAAATTATGAATTTCTTTTGTACGATCACATCCGGGATTTAACGGCAGTGCTGAAGCAAAAGGAGAAAGAAGTGGGTTTGTGCCGCCTGGTGGCAGGATATGCCTGGAAATGGAAAACACAGAATCATTCGTTGGATCAGATTCGTGATCAGCAGCTTTATGATATTGAGATTGAAGATGAGCGGTTTATTTGGAATTCAGTCAATGAAGACTGGGTTAATTCTGCGAACGCAATTAATGAAGTTGGGTGTATTCATACGGTTCAGGGTTATGATCTTAACTATGCGGGAGTGATCATTGGTCCGGAGCTGGGGTATGATGAGCAAGCAAGCAAATTGTAGTTCATTCGGATCAATATTTTGATCGCTTTGGTAAAGCCGCGATTCATGATGAAGAAATTTTGAAGAAATATATTCTTAATATCTATAAGGTTTTACTAACGAGAGCCATTAGGGGAACTTATGTTTACGTTTGTGATCCTGCATTGAGAAATTATTTTAAAACTTGGATAGCTTCTGCGGATGCGGTGCGAACCTGAAGTGAACATGAAATCCCTGGGAGGTTCGCACCGGGGACTTTGTAAAATTGTTTAGATTATAGTAAAATAGTATGGTAAAAGGGCAGAATTTTTACTAATCTGATGATAGATTCTTTTTAAAGATACATCCAATTAGCATAATGTTACTTTTTTGCAGTCGCAAGCTACATGCTTGCGTGGATTGAAATGCCAAGTGTTTGACAGCGTGGTTATTTGTGAGTGGTCGCAAGCTACATGCTTGCGTGGATTGAAATTTTTCCGGCCGCAATGTCCATCATTATAAAAACGTCGCAAGCTACATGCTTGCGTGGATTGAAATAAACCTTGCTGTGTTTCTGTTTTTCTGACTGATACAAGTCGCAAGCTATATGCTTGCGTGGATTGAAATGGCGAGCAGTATGACACGCTGATTGTCTTTAAACGTCGCAAGCTATATGCTTGCGTGGATTGAAATCTCGGCCTGAGTTTTGGTCTTGTCGATTTGTACGTCGCAAGCTACACACTTGCGTGAATTGAAATTCCATTCGCTATCCAGCGAGCGCTTAGCGCTTTCCGTCGCAAGCTACATGCTTGCGTGGGTTGAAATGACCTACTCATTACGAATGAATTGCTCTACCAGCGTCGCAAACTATATGCTTGCATGAATTGAAACATTATTATTTTGTTGTAGTAGAAAAAGCATGCCTGAGGAGCCGTGCTTTTTTACTGTTGATTGGACGTTTAAGCTAATTTTAAACATTTATTAAGCTCATCTCTTAAATGATTAAATTCCCGAGAAAATTCCGGAATGAAATAAATCTGTGAAAACCTGGGATTTATCCAACTTTTCTTGGATTGCACGGAGGGGAATGGTATAATCAAAAAGGTGATTATACATGTTTCATACTTCCGATTGTAAAAAATTTAAACGATGTCAGAAATATTTCTGGCTTTCTAAAAAAGAACCGACGCCGCCATTCTCTCCCTATGTCAGGATGGATGAGGATTTAACGGCGCTGGCCTGCCGGAAATTAGAAATTAAAGAATACTTTCAGGGGGTTCGCGGCGATGATCCGCAGCGGGCTATGACAGCGCTGGAAGAATCAGAATGGCTGGTATCCGCCCGCTTTGAATTCCATCAGCTGCGTGTCAAAATTCCCTTTCTTCACAAAACAGATGCCGGCTGGGAAGTCTATTTTCTGTATGGCGGCCATCTGCCTAAAGAAGACGAAGCATTTAGTTATATGCTAAGCGTCTGGGTGCTGGAAAACCTTGGCCTTGCGGTGAATTCCCTTTCTGTGATCCATCTCAATCCCGATTATATCCGGGGGAAAGAATTAGATCCCCAGGAACTCTTTATTATTTCCGATCGGTTTTATAACGAAGCCGGACGTCCGGCCCGAAGGCTTTCAGAAGCAATCGAAAAGCAGAAGATTGAAGTCCAGCCTATGCTTGACGAAATGGAGCGGATGCTTGAGCTGGAAGAACCTGAATCTGTGAAAACCAACCGCTGCACGCGCCGTAATAAATGCGTTTACTATGAACGCTGCTTCCCGGAAGAAAAAGAACTCGATCCTGATTCAATCCTGACGCTGGTTTCATCTCAATATAAAAATCAGATGGCAGCGGAAGGCCGGTTAACACTGCAGGACGCAGACCTTGATCGGATTGAAGGGACCCGCCAACAATTCGCTCAGATCAAAGCCGCTCAGAATGGCGGCTGTTACATTGACTATTTTGGGTTGAAAACCTGGCTCGACGGCGCACTGCAATACCCATACTGCTTCCTCGACTTTGAGTGGGAAACCTATGCTGTGCCGCCGTATGAAGGAATGCGCAGTTATCAGGTGTTGCCCTTTCAGTATTCGCTGCATATTTTAGAAGCAGACGGGACGCTGACCCATCGCGAGTTTATCGGCGTGCACGACTGCCGGGAAGATTTTGTCGAGAAGCTGCTGCAAGATCTGCCGCCAAAGGGCAGCGTGATCGCCTACAATGCCGAAGGCGCGGAAAAGATCCGGCTTCAGGAGCTGGCCGCCCGGTTTCCTAAACGCGCGAAACCGCTGATGAAGATTTATGCCCGCATGGTCGATCTGGCCTTTCCCTTCCAGGCCGGTCTGTTCTACGACACGCGGATGCGCGGCTATTATTCCTTGAAAACACTGCTGCCGCTGTTTGATGAAAACCTGACGTATCAGGATCTCGACATCCATCAAGGCATGGACGCCGTCGTCCAATGGCGGAATCTTGATCAAAATAACGATCAGTCCGATCATCGGGCGATTCGTGATCATCTGCTTCAATACTGCGGATTGGACACCTATTCCATGATTATCGTTATGAACGGATTGAAAAAGAAACTGGCGGAATGGGAAGTCCGTCATCAACAAAAAGAAGCGGCAACAGCCGCCGGAAAGGGGATTGAAGATGAAAATTTTTGATTTGCACGCCGATATTGGCTGGGACATTCTGCGCAAGCACGAACAAGGAAGAACCCATGTATTGAGAGAAGAACATTTGCCGAAGTTGCTGAAGGGCGAAGTGCTCGGCGTTGGGATCGCCAGTTATTTTGAAGGCTCGGAGGACTGGGATCGGATGCAGAAAATGGTGCTCGCAGTCCGGCAGGAAATTGAAGAAAACCTCGATGCCGTGACCTGGGTAAAATCCAAAGCTGATCTGGAAGAAACCGGCAAGCCGCTGGTTGTGATGACGGTTGAAGGCATGTGCGGAATCCGGGATCAGGCTGAAGAAAAAATTCAGTGGCTCTATGATCAGGGCGTGCGCATTGCCTCGCTGTGCTGGAATGATGAAAACGCACTGGCGACCGGCGTGAAAGGTACCGTTACCCGCGGATTAACCGGGGAAGGCCGCAAGGCTGTTCAAAAAATGGACGAGCTGGGGATGATTCTCGACGTATCGCATACCAATGAGAAAACGTTCTGGGATATGGTGGAAGTGGTCCGCGGTCCGATGATTGCCACTCATTCCAACACCCGCGCATTGTGCGAAGTACACCGCAACCTGACTGATCAACAGATCATGGCGATCGCCGCGAAGGGAGGCGTGATCGGCCTGAATGCCGCGAGGAACTTCATTGATTCCAATCCAGAACATCAGGATGCCCTGCATCTGGCGGCGCACGGCCGTCACATTGCCGATCTGGTCGGCGTAGAGCATCTGGCCGTCGGCTTTGATTTCATGGATTTCTTTGAGGATCACGCGACGTCGATGGGCCGCGATCTGACCAGCGCCCTTCAGGCACAGAATCTGATTCAGGGTCTGCGGGTACAGGGCTTTTCGGAAGCGGAATGTCAGGCGATCGGTTATGACAACGCCTTGCGGGTCTTACGGCAAACGTTGAAACAATAGAATGTTAAAAAAAGGGCTGATTTACTGAAATCAGCCCTTACTGCTTTCAGTATAACATGAAAGAGCCGGCGTTTAAAGACTGATTTTTTTCTTTGAATCCGCTTATACTAAAGGTACATCAAAGGAGGAATTATCCATGAAATTTGAGATTGTCGGAAAAAATGTCAGCATCACGGAAGCAATGAGGCAGAAGATCGAAAAGAAATTGTCCTTTCTGGACAAATACCTGTTGATCGATCCTGAAACAAGAGCCCGTGTTGTTGTCCGCACTTATCCTCTCACACAGAAAATTGAAGTCACGATCCCTACCAAAGTCGGGATCTTGAGAACAGAAGTCGAACATGAAGATTTATATGCGGCGATCGATTTGGCGATTGATAAGCTGGAAGATCAGGTTCGTCGTCAGAAGACCCGCCTGTCCCGCAGGCATCGTGAAAAGCTGGCGCTGAGCTTTGTCGAACAGGACAATGGAAAGCTGGATCAGGGCGATATTGCGGTCAGAACCAAGACGGTCAAGGCGCAGCGTATGGATCTGGAAGAAGCGATTATGCGGATGGAAATGCTCGGTCATTCCTTCTTTATCTATACTGATGAAGAAACCGACAGCATCGCCGTTGTTTATAAGCGCAACAGCGGAGGTTATGGTCTGCTGGAAACGGAAGACGAAGAATAGATTACAGGGAACGGTGAGCACCGTTCCTTTTTTCAGCTTTCGCTATGGGTCTTAAGTGAATAAACTGTCACTTTCTATTCAAGCTGTCCGTCATTTCAAATCTTGATTTTCAGGGTATACTAAAATTTCAGAATTATGTTTATAGAAGGGATTTGAGAACTATGGGAATGGTCATTGGAATCACCATAATCGGCCTGCCGCTTTCCTGCCTGATCGCCGGTTTTCTGACGCGCGGCATTCGTCAGCGCAAGGATTTGACAAAGGTGCGCAAAGGATTGATCTGGGCAGGGGCATCCTATGCTCTTCTGGTATTCTTTGCGACGGTAGGACTGGATCTTATTTTATTCGGGCCCTCTGCCTTTCATCCGCCAGTGCATTTGATCAACGTCGTTCCCTTTGTCTGGATTCAGGAAACGTATCAGATGGGGGTTGCCCGGATGATCGAACAATTATTGCTGAACATCGCAATGTTTGTTCCGCTCGGATTTCTGGCGCCGGTCTGTTTTCCGAAGTTCCGCAAGTGGCGTGTCTGTCTGATTTGGCTTATGGGGTATTCTTTGACGATTGAAATCCTGCAGTATTTTATCGGCCGGTCTGCCGATATCGACGATCTGATCATGAATACGCTGGGCGGAATTTTGGGCTGGCTGATCTTTTGCGTGGTACAGCGCACGCGGGCAGGGAAAAATTGCTGAAGGAGACTGGAGGATGGAATTGGAATGGCGGCCGCATCAATCGCAGATCGTCCAGTCAGGGCTGTGCATTACACGCAGCGAGGCGGCATGAATCGGATGGATTTGCCGACCGCCGCTGCTTTCAGGAGGAAGAACAAGTGCTGAACAATTCGTCAATCGGCATAAAAGCGAAATGAACTTTCACAGACGGGGCGTGCAAAACGACAAAAACTGCCTGCTGCTTTTTCTATCATAGAACGTAGAGAAAGGAGAAAAGCGTGAACAGTTATGTGGAAGTAACCGTGATTCTGGGAACGATCCTGAACGGCTCAGTCTGGCTGACCTCGGCGTGGCTGTGCCGGCGTCCGGTCCGCCTGAGAAGAATTCTGATATTGTGCCCGCTGGCGCCGCTGGCTGCCTGTCTGTGCTGGTTTGACGGCGCGGTCTGGCTCTGCGCCCTGAGCGAGCTGATCAGCGTTCTGATCGTTTTCTCATTTGGAATGCAGGCGGCGGCTTTTGCCTGGGGCATGCGGTTTCTGATCGAATTCGGATTAATGAAGCTGTGGCAAGGATCGCTTGTGCATTTCCAGCTGTTTTTGCCTGCTTCGTGCTGGCAATGGACGATTGCGGCCGGGATGCTGCTGGCGTGGGATTTTATCCTTCAGCGTAAACTGGGCCGGGGGTTAGCGGAAACCGCGTTTTTGTATCCGGTGACGCTGCAGGCGGGAGCGTGTGAACTGGCGCTCTCCGGTTATCTGGATTCGGGCAACAGCGCCGTCATCGAAGGCCGCCCGCTGATTTTCTGCACCCGCGAAGTCAAGGGGCAGCTCAACTGGGATCCAGCTCGCCCGCTGCCGGTGGAAACCGTTGCGGGTGTCCGGGATGTGGCGGCGATCAGCGCTTCGCTGCAGATTCAGGGCGGATGTGCCCAGCCGGTCTGGCTGGCATCCAGCGAAGCGCTGGATGGCTGCGGTTACGATACATTGCTGAACGTCACGCTGTTTACAGGTTACAGATAGAATGAAACGTTGGTTATTCAAATTAAAGGCTTTTCTGTTCGGAAAACGAAGTCGTCAGGTTCACTTTATTCAAGGTAACGACGTTCTGCCGCATCCGCTTGCCCGCGATGAGGAGGAAGCCGCGCTGATCGCACTGGAAAATGGCGATCAACAGGCCCGCGATACGCTGATCGAGCACAATCTGCGTCTGGTCGTCTACATCGCCAAGCGTTATGAAACCAATCCGATTTTCATGGAGGATCTGATCAGTATCGGGACGATCGGTCTGATCAAAGCCGTCAACACGTTTAAGCGGGATAAAAATATCAAGCTGGTTACCTATGCCTCGCGCTGCATTGAAAATGAAATTTTGATGTTTTTGCGCAAGAAAAGCCGGCGGAAAACCGAGATCTCATTCGACGAGCCGCTCAACGTCGATTACGATGGCAACGAACTGCTGCTCTCCGATATTTTGGGAACGGAAGGCGATATCGTTGCGGAAAGCTTCTATGCCGAGGAAGACAAGCGCCAGCTGTTAAAAGCCATGAGCAAGTTAAAAGAAAACGAGCGGATGATCCTGGAAATGCGTTATGGCATCAACCATGAGGAACTGACGCAGAAGGACATTGCCGATCAGTTGGGAATCTCGCAGTCATATATCTCAAGGTTAGAAAAACGAATTATCCAAAAGCTTCGAAATCAGTTGATCAAGCAGGAATAAAGCGCGGATAAACCTTGACAGAGACTAAATGAAAAGGCTACAATGAACACGACGGGGGTGGCATCATGAATCGTGTTCGCGAGACAGTTAATGGTTTGCTGGTTGAAGTATTTAACCATATTTTATTTATTGAAGAACAGTATATGAAGCATCAGGGTGTCACGCTTTCCATGACGGAAGTTCATATTCTGGAGAATGTGGAAAAGAGCGAAACCAAGACACTGGGCGATGTCGCGCGGCTGCAGATGGTCACGCCGGGCACGCTGAGCGTTGCGGTGAATTCGCTGGTGCGCAAAGGGTATATCATGAAATGCAAGGATCTGCAGGACAAGCGCGTCGTGCGGCTGCTTTTGTCGGCCAAGGCGAACGAGGTGCTGCGGATTCATCATCGGTTCCATGAGGAAATGGTCGACAGCTGCATCGTCGATCTGGATCTGGAAAAAGAGGAAGTCATGATTGAAAGTCTGGAGAAGATTCTGAATTACTTCCGCCAGGAACTGGAAAAAAACGAGAAGCCAAAACGTCGTCCAACTGCGGGAAAAAAAGGAAAACCGAAAGATCCGGCGTAAATTTGTTCAGCTTCAGAAATGTCTGATTGATCACAGGAGATCTGCTGCAAAGCGGGTCTTTTCTTTTTGTTGACAATCATTGCCTCCCTGTTACAATGAAATCATCAAGAGTGAGGGAAGCGAGGAAGAGAGGCATGACATTACCTATCATCACCGTCAGCCGTCAATATGGATCGGCAGGACGGGACGTTGCGCGCAAGGTGGCGGAGGCGCTGGAAATTCCATATTATGACAAAGAGGTCATTTCGATGACCGCGGCGCAGACGGGATTTTCAGAGGAAGTCGTCAGAAATGAAGAAAGAAAGCGTTCCGTGCTGAGCAATCCATTGTTCAGTTTAACGCAGATGATTGACGTTCAGGTGTTTATGACGCAGTCCGAAATCATCCAGCAGCTGGCGGTGCAGCCGTGCGTGATCGTCGGCCGGTGCGCAGATTATGTTTTACGGGACAAGGAGATTCTGAGCGTTTTTATCAATGCGCCGCTGCCGGACCGGATCGAGCGAGTCAAGACGTTTTATAACCGCAAGGAACGCGATATCCGAGCGCTGGTGCTGCGGACGGATAAGGAGCGCAAGGCTTATTATGAGTATTACACGGATAAAAACTGGGGCGACAGCGGGTCCTACGATCTGATGATCAACAGTTCGATCGGTCTGGATCTGGCCAAAGATCTGATTGTGCTCGCCGCTCAAAACTGGCATGGCTCGCAAACAAAATAATATCGTTTAAAATGCCGGAGGCATGGAATTCCTGCTTGTAAACAGGGAGCCAGCTTCCGGTTTTTACCTCGCTTTTTTTGCGTTGGAAAAAGATGACATCAGCCCGGAAATCGCAGTTGTCCTCCAGACAGTCATGGGTGAATCATCGAAATGGCATCTCTTTGAATAGTCTGATTCGAGCCGCGATCTCGGTGGCGAAAGAAACTTTATTTTCTTGAAAAAGTTCCAGAGATCTTTTCGCCGGGATTTTTCTTCGCTGCCGGACTTTCATGAAATTTGTTCAGATGATCATAATAACCCTCATTCTTCTCTCTGTGTTTTCATCAGCCTGAAATTTCGGTTTCTAGAGATTCGGCAGGAGGATTGCTTTGAACTCCGCCAGGCTGGACGTATTTTTTACCCGGCTGAGAATTTCCGGGTTCTCAAACAGGGACAAAATCGATTCATTGATCGTCAGAAGAATCTGCTTGTCATACTTGTTGATCGCAATCAGAAGCATGACGTTGACAAGATTGCTTCCCCAGGTTATTCCGCCGCGGCTGACCGCCACGCCGATCTTGGTCTGATAGGCGTCCATGTGCACCGAATGGGGAATCGCAATGCTGCCGAAGGCTGTGGATGACGCGTTTTCCCGCTTTTTGACAAACGATTTGAACGAAGCGGAAACATAGCCGAGTGCCTCCATTTTATCGCAGACCTGTTGGATGACGTCTTCCCGGCTTCCATTTTCGGTCACAAAGAACAGCTCCGGATGGAAGTAATGATCGAAATGATTAAAAATCAGCTCTTTCTTTTTCGCCTGCTGGATTTCATAAATCTTCTCCCGAATCTCATTTTTCTGTTTATCAAGCTGAAACGGCAGAATCAACAGCGAAGGATAGTTATAATTCCGCTCATCCTGAATCATCGTGATCAACAGATCAAACGTTTGTCTTTCCAGTTCTTCATAGCTGGAAACAACGGCGTCAATCGTGATCTCATCGGCGTAGTCCTGCATCAACTGATCATAGATCTTCGTTTCCAGGCCCAGATAATCGGAACACAACAGGACACATTTCAGCTTATCGTACGAGGAATTCTGGCGGTCGATTTCCGTGCCGACATGCAGGAAGATAAAGGCGACCTCATCCTCCGCGATCGCAACCTGGTAAATCTCCGATAGCCGCAGCGCGATGAAAATAGCGATGTCATAGATGATCGGACAGTCCTGCTTGATTTTCTCCGACAGCGGGTTGCGGTTATATTTTCCTAAGGAAGCCCGCGTGATCAGCGCTTTGATATGCAGGCCGAACGGGATGATAAAGCTCTCATGCTTCAGGTCGATCGAATACAGCTGCGAAACCTCCGCCATGATTTTCACGATCACGTCCAGCACATCTTCGCCGATTACTTCCCGCAGTTTGTCATAATTGGAATCGACCAGATAATTGATATTCGTCTTAAAAAAGATATAAATCTCATTTTTTTCACAGGCGTTCAGCGTGATACTGAAATCCTGCTCAATCCGGTCGGAAAGTTGTCTGACCAACGCCAGCTCGTCCGGATTTTTCGTCATGATCTCGCGGATTTCCGATAAAGAATTGCCGGTTTTCACCCGCTCGATCAGAATCGCAAAATGCAGAAGCAGATTGGTATAGGAGAAGTTATTGAGATTGTACGTCCCCTGCTTGAAAAAGTCGTTGAGAATCTGCGAGATCTTTTCGATTTCCGCGGGACTGAACGACTGCTTCAACGTGTCCAGATCCAGAATCCGACTGTGCGTTTCCTGCCGGATGATGCTTGAAAGCAGGGTGCGCTTGTCTTTCTCTGAGCCTTGAATCTGAATCAGATCGTTCTGCGTCGAAAAGTGCACGTGAAAGCTCTGATACAGCGTGTTCATTTTCGCCAGGTCGCTTTTCAGCGTCGAATAGCTGATAAACAATTCGTCGCACAGATCAAAGGTATTGAGCGGCCGGTGTTCGATCAGAATTTTCTTAATGATATAGACGGAACGCTCCGCATAGCTCATCGCGAAGGTCTGCGGTTCATCCAGAAATGACAGATCGCTAGTTTTTAACGCAGTGTATCCCTTGTTGGAGGAAAGCACAACCTTCTGATGCGCAAGCGCGTTGATCTCCTTGACGTACATTTTAACGGTCCTGACGGAGACGTTTAAGACGTCGGCCAGCTCGGCGGCCGTGCAGGGGACGTTCTGTTCCCATAAATAAAGAATCAGATTTTTCTTTTTGTTGATCGTCACACTCTCACCGGCCTTTTTCCTATGATCTTATTATAAAGGTAAAGATATTCTTGTTCAATTCATTCCCCTTCACCGCAGGGTGCAGAGGTCCTGGCCTGAGCTGTCGGACATGCACCTCAGCGGGCAAAGGACTGGTTGAGGGGAAAGGACAGACAAATTATAATGAATTTGCGAGTGAGGGAAGGAGAAAAAAATATGGAACCCATTCAAGTCTTATTGTGCTGCGGCGCCGGCTTGTCCAGCGGCTTTCTGGCTCAGGGCGCGCGTAAGGTCGCCAAGAAAAAAGGCCTTAACGTAAAAATTGAAGCCAAGAGCGAAACCGAGGCGGTTTTGTATCTGCCGAAGATCAACGTCCTGCTGCTGGCCCCGCACTATGAAAACTTCAAGGCTAAATTCACGGAATTGGCTAAGCCCTACAACGTTGCGGTCGGCGTCATTCCGCAGAAGGTCTACGGCAGTCTGGATGGCGAAAAGCTGATCGAGCTGGCGATAAAGCTGCATCAAAGCCGCCAGGAAAACCATTGATTTCACCAGGGGAGGAAAGATTATGAAACGTTTTATGAACTGGCTGACCAATTCCTTTACGCCAACGATGAACAAGTTCTCACAGAAACCAGTCGTCGCCGCCTTATCCAGTTCGATGCAGAAGATCATCCCGTTTATTCTGACCGGATCCTGCATCCATCTGTATAATGTTCTGCGCTCGACCATTCCGGCGCTGCCGAACTTCATCCGCATCATCAACTTCTCCTTCGGCATGCTGGGGCTGCTGACCGCCTTCATGGTCGCCAACCAGATGATGGAGAAGCTCGGCCATACCCAATATACGATCAATGCCGGATTAACCGCGATTTCCGTGTTCATCATGTTTATCAAGCCGGTCATCGACGCCAACGGCATGTTTAGCGTTGAGTTCAACCGCTTCGGTCCAACCGGCATCATCGTCGGCATCGCGGCCGGCTACATGGTGTCGATTCTGTTTCACCTGGTCGGCAGACTCAATCCGCTGGGCGATTCCAGCCTGCCGGATTTTGTGATCGGCTGGGTTCAGAATATCATTCCGATCATCACCTCGATCGGCCTGACCGTCTTCTTAACCTTCTATCTGAATATTGATCTGTTCGCATTGGTGCTGCTGGCCTTCTCGCCGATTCAGAACTTCGGTCAGACGCTGCCGGGCTTCGTCCTGCTGATCTTCTTAATGACGTTCTTCTATACGCTGGGCATTTCGCACTGGCTGTGGAACGGTGTGAAAACGCCGATCTTCATGGCCGGCATCGCCGCTAACATTGCCGCGGTGGAAGCCGGGCTGGCGCCGATGAACATCGCAACCAACGAAGCGGTGTTTACGGCCGGTCTGATCACGATGGGCGGCATGGGCGCAACGCTGACGCTGAATCTGTTGATGTGCTTCTCAAAATCCAAGAGTCTGAAAACGGTTGGCCGGCTGACAATTCTGCCTTCGATCTTCAATATTAACGAGCCGATCATGTACAGTGCCCCGATCGTCATGAACCCGCTGCTGATGGTGCCGATGTGGATCAATTCGATCACCGGGCCGCTGGTCGTGTGGTTTACGATGCGCAGCGGGTTATTGAATATCCCGTCCAAAATGATTCAGGTCGGTCAGATTCCTGCGCCGCTTTCAAGCGTGATGATCACCGAGGATCTGCGGGCGATTCTGGTCTACGTCGTATTATTCCTGATCTATCTGGCAACCTGGTATCCGTTCTTTAAGGTCTATGAGAAACAGCGGATTGCCGAGGAACAGAGTGAAGCGCTCAACGGTTAAATCTGCGGAACTGACCGGCAATCCCTTCATCCGGAAGGCTGATATAACTTCAAGCTCCGACTATTTTCATAAAGAAAGGATCGACATGATGACATATTCAAACGAGGAACCGCTGGAACCGACGGAGGTTTCAGAAATTGACTTAAATCAGGTGGCGATGCAGATCATCCTGCATTCGGGCAGCGCGAAAACCCTGGCGGACGAAGCGTTTCAGCTGGCCAAAGAAAAGAAATTCAAAGAAGCCTACGCAAAAATGGAACAGGCGGAAACCGAAGGCATCCTGAAAGCGCACCAGGCTCAGACGCTGGTGATTCAGGAGGAAGCCCGCGGTCTGGCGCACGTGCCGTCGCTGTTGTTTACTCACGCCCAGGATCATTTGATGACGACGATGTGCGAGGTCAGCCAGATCAAGCGGCTGATCGAGCTGTACGAACTGATCGTTGGTCCGCAGTAATTCAAAACAGGAGGAAACCCGATGGAAAAAGAGAAATATAAGTTTCCACAGGACTTTCTGTGGGGCGGCGCAACGGCGGCCTGTCAGATCGAGGGGGCTTACGATGTAGACGGACGCGGTCTGTCCACATCGGACATCCATCAATACAACGATCAGCTGGACCGGATCCGCTACCGGAAGAAGCTGGTGGAAAACGAACATACCAGCGCGACCCTGGCGGCGGCTGTTGCCGATCAGGAAGGGTACTATCCGAAGCGTTATGGGAACGGCTTCTATTACCGCTATAAGGAAGACATTGCGCTGATGAAGGAAATGGGCATGAACAGCTTCCGGTTTTCGATCGCATGGCCGCGGATTTTTCCCCGCGGGGATGAGCGGGAGCCGAATGAAAAGGGCCTGCAATTTTACGACCGGGTGATCCGCGAGGTGATCGACGCCGGCATGGAACCGATCGTCACGATGTTTCATTACGATATCCCGCTGCCGCTGTTGACAGAATACGGCGGTTTCAAGAATCCGCAGCTGATCGAATTCATGGTCCGCTACGCCAAGGTGCTGTTAGACCGCTACGGTCATCTTGTCAAATACTGGATTCCGTTTAACCAGACGAACTTGGTTCAGTATTGTTCGTTTAAGTCGCTGGGGATTCTGCGGGATAAAACTGAGAATCTGATTGAGGATCAGTATATCGCGATTCATCATCAGTTCCTGTGCAATGCTCAGATTAAAGCGTATGCGAAGAAGATCAATCCCGAAATTCAAATCGGCATCATGCTGGCGGACTGCACCTACTATCCGGCGACCTGCCGGCCGGAGGACATTGTGTTTGCAATGAAGCGGGTCCGGATGCAGTATTTCTATGCCGATGTGCCGCTGCGCGGGGAGTATCCGGGCTTCATGCTGAGATACTTTAAAGAGAACGACATTCACGTGGATATCACGGAAGCGGATAAGGCGCTTTTAAAGGAAAATACGCTCGATTTCCTGGCGTTCTCGTATTATTATTCGCGCACACTCGATTCGCAGAAGAACACGATGGACCCGGCTTCGATCAGCGAGAATCCCTACTTAAAGGCGAACGCCTGGGGCTGGACGATCGATCCGCTTGGCATGTACAACGCGATCAGCCAGTATTGGGACCGGTATCAGAAACCGATCATGATCGCAGAGAACGGCTTCGGCTATGAGGATGTTTTTGTCGATGGGACGGTGCACGACGATTACCGCATCGACTATCTGCGTCAGCATATTCAGGCGGTCGGCGAAGCGCTGCAGGATGGGGTGAAGGTCTTGGCCTATCTGCCGTGGGGACCGATCGATCTGGTCAGCTCCGGAACGGCGGAGATGAGCAAGCGCTATGGCTTTGTTTACGTCGATCTGGACGATCACGGAAAAGGCACGGGCAACCGGTTTAAAAAGGATTCCTTTGCCTGGTATCAGAAGGTGATTGCCAGCCGGGGATCGGAGCTGTGATAATTTTCAGATAAAAGAAGGCCTTTTGTTGACAAAAGAAGGAAAGGAAACCGAGATTGGCGGCGTGAGGCTGCCCAGCAGAAACAACTTGCGGGAAGACCGCAGGGTCTTTCCTTTTTCAAGCTGACAGTCAATGAATTTGAAAAGAAACAGAACTGCGGGATGAAAGAAATCGGATTAAGAAAAATCCGAAATAAACGGCCGAATGAAAGAATAAAGAATCGGGGGATAAATTTTCCTGATTTTCATTTGAATCTGACAGACAGATGTCAACTTTCATATTGTATGATAAACTTACTAATAGAAAGCGTTCCCTGAGCTTTAGGGCAGGAACGGATGAGGAAATACGATGAGCCGGCCAACAACGAAACAAGACTTGATTCTCGCTGCGGATACCAATTATGAAAAGCTGCTGAACCTGATCGATACCATGACGGAAACTGAATTGAATACGCCGTTCCATTTTGAGCATGACGAAAAGAAAAAGGAAGCGCACTGGAAACGGGATCAGAACTTGAAAGATGTATTGATTCACCTCTATGAATGGCATCAGCTGCTCTTAAACTGGGTTGACGCAAATCAAAAAGGCGAGGCCAGGCCGTTTATCCCTGAACCCTATAACTGGAAAACCTACGGCGTGATGAATGTCGGCTTCTGGAAAAAACATCAGGCAACGACGCTGGAACAGGCCAGGAAACAGTTGGATCAGTCGCATAAGGCCGTCATGGCGCTGGCCGAAACCTTCACCAACGAGCAGCTGTTTGCCAAAGGCATCTATGCCTGGGTCGGCGGCAGCACGCTGGGATCCTATTTCATCAGCTGTACGTCCAGCCATTACGACTGGGCGATGAAGAAGCTGAAAGCCCATATCAAAAACTGCAAGGCTTGATTTTTCCTTGCGGAATGCAACTTTGCCGGCTTTGACTTCGACTGTGATACAATAGAACACAGAAGGAAGGCGAAAGCATGAAAGTGATTTATCATGTCGATGCGATGGAGGCCTGGGCGATGGCGCTGGGCAATGTCCGCAACATGCTGGACTGGCTGCAGCACAATCAAAAGGATTATGAAATTGAGGTGCTGGCCAACGGCCCGGCCGTTCGGGGATATCTGCCAGGGATTCTGTCTGATTCGCTCTATGTCATCATGGCGCAGGCTAAAGCGGAAGGCGTTGTCTTTGCGGCCTGTCATATCGCTCTGCGGGCTCAGGCGCTGGACCCAAAGGATTTGATAGAAAAGACGCTGGTGGTTCCCGCCGGGGTTATTGAGCTAGCTCAAAAGCAGCAGGCCGGTTTTGCCTATATCAAGCCATAGCGCCATCGTCCGCTGGGAAAAACGGAAGAAAGAACGGATCGCGGAACTTCGCGATCTTTTTCTGTTGGCGGACGGCGAATCGCTTAGAAGGAATGATCCGGCGATCATACGATGGGATAGGAAATCATGGATTTCTAAAGGAGGATCTCATTATGATGAATCATCTGCACAACGCGCAGTTTCGTCCCGGTCCTGACGATTCCCTGTTATATTTCACGCATGAGGGAAATGTCCGCTGGCAGGACCCGGCAACTCAGGGCTATCATGCGTGCGTGATGTCGCATACCCGACGCAACCGAAACACACAGCTGAACTATGCGCTGCCGATCTGGGTCAAAGACCGCAGCGAGCTGCATTTGAGCGCCTGGATGCGGGCGAACCGCAGGGTGCCGGTTCAGATCAGGCTGCGGTATCAGAAACAGAACGGAGAGTTGGTGAAGGAAGAACAAATTTCCCTGATCGCCGGCCCGGATTGGCAATGGAAATATCACAGCCGCCCTATCCCGGCGGGGGCGGAACAGCTTCGTTTGTCGCTGCATCTGGCGTCTGCCGCGACGCTGCAGCTGCGCGGCCCGCGGGTCTTTTTCTGGTGGTAACGCCTTTTTTGGGATGAATATGATATAATCCTGATGATACTCAGGAGGCAATCATGATCGAAGAAATCAATCCGCATCACTTTTACAATCAATACGAACCCCGGACGCCCCGGGCAACCGACCGAATTTTGACGTTTCAGAACGATCAGGCTGCGATGATCCGGCGGCCAGCCGGGCTGGACTTTCCCCAGTTTGCGGAACTGCCGTTTTCAGCAGCGGCGGCGCAGTCGTTGGTTTATCTGTTCAGAATTGATGAAGAGGCCTATTTTTTAAATGAAGCTGCGTTAGAGCTGCCTTCTCTGGAGTGGATCCCTGCAGCCCGATTCCGTGAGCTGAAGCCGAATTCACTGGCAATGGCCGGGATTACCGCGCTTCAGCTGCAGCGCTGGCGGAAAAGCCGGCGCTTTTGCGGTGTCTGCGGCTACGCGTTATGCGATAGTCAGCGGGAACGGGCCCGCGTTTGTCCGCATTGCGGCCATGTCGAATATCCGCAGATCTCGCCCTGTGTGATCACGGCGGTGATCGACCGCAGCCAGAACCGGCTGCTTGTCGTGCAGGGCCATTCGACAGGGCGGCGGATGGCCCTGGTTGCCGGCTACGTTGAAATCGGCGAAACGCTGGAACAGGCGGTAGTGCGGGAAGTCGCGGAGGAAGTCGGATTGCGAGTGAAGAACCTGCGCTATTATGGTTCACAACCCTGGGCGTTTTCCTCGACGCAGATGATGGCGTTTACCGCTGAATTGGACGGCAGTCCGCAGCTTACGCTGCAGGCGGAGGAAATTGCCGCTGCCCGCTGGATGAAACCGGAAGAAATTCTGGAAAATCCGGATCCGTTAAGTCTTGGTCATCAGATGATCGAAACTTTTCGTCAGGGACGATTATAGACGCTGACACTGGCGGCCGGACAGTTTACGATGTCCCGCTTGATCGCCAGGGGAAATTGATCCGGAAAAGAAGAACGACCGCAAATGAAAACAGGGACTTAACCCTGTTTTCATTATCTCGATTATGCCACCTGAATTAAGAAAAGCATACTCCTGCCGGGCACGAAAGCAAAACAGAATGGAAGCGTTGCTTCCGCCTGGCTACCAATCCGTCCGCACATCGTCCAGCCCGGATCGGCCGTTCTTACCGCATCCCGCCGGATTCGGCGTTTTCCATCAAACGGAGCTTTTGCTCGACTTCATTCTCAAGCATCGGCTTGCCAAAATAATACCCCTGGATCGTATCGACGTTCATCGGATATAAGATCTGGAATTCGGCTTCCGTTTCCACCCCTTCGGCGCAAACCTCAATGTTGACTTTGTGGCAGATTGCCACGATGAACTGAATAAACGATTCATCGAAATTGCTGGCGTCGACGCCGTGCACGAAGGCCCGGTCTATCTTCACGATATCCGCCGGCATCTTCTTCAGCATTTCCAGACTGGAATATCCGGTACCGAAATCATCCATCGCAATCCGAATTCCCAGATCATGAATTCGCTGGAACAGATGTTCTAAGGCATGAGCGCGCGAGGCGATCACCGATTCCGTCATTTCAACAATGATCCGGTGCGGATCGACCTGCGTTGCGGCGAGTGTCTCTTGCATATAATCAATGAAATCGGGTTCCGTCAACTGCAGGTAGGATAAATTGATGCTCATGGTCAGCGCCGGTTCCCGATTGGACCATTGTGCACATTTTTCACAAGCCTGCCGGAAAATCCATCGGCCGACTGGAACGATCATGCCGCTTTCTTCCAATAACGGGATGAATTCGTCAGGCGGAACATAGCCATACGGCGCCTTCTGCCAGCGGGCCAGCGCCTCAAAGCCAATCCACTGGCCGGTTGTGACGCTGACCTGCGGTTGATACATGAGAAAGAATCCGGCATATTCCTGCGCTATGGATTCGCGCATCTTTTCAATGATGCCCAGGGAGCGGATTTTGCGCGCCAGGATCTGCCGGGTGAAAAATTCCAGCCGGTTTTTTCCATTAAGCTTGGCCTGCTCCAGCGCGTAGCCGGCCGCTTTGACCAGCTCTAAAAAAACTTTGGCGTCCTGTGGATAAACCGCGCAGCCGGCTGAAAGGGTGCAATAGTAGCGCTGGCCTTCGTAGATCATCTGCTGATCAAAGGCAGTTTGCAGTTTTTTATAGATTTTGCGGATTTCTTCAGTCTGACAACCGCTGATCAAAATGCCGAACTCGTCGCCGTCCAGCCGGTAAACTTCGGCGTTTTCCGGAAGCAGGCTCATGATCCGCTGAGCGCTGATGCGCAGGACTTCGTCGCCGAAGCTGCGGTCGTATAAATCGTTGACGTGCCTGAAATCATCCAATCCCAGCTGCATGATCGCTAAGGGCGTATCCGGGCGCCGGCTTAACAGCCGCTGCGCTTCCTCCCGGTAGACCATTTTATTGAACAGACCGGTAATCCGATCAGTTTTGTTTTTCCGGCTCAGGTTGAAGATCAACCCGGCAAACAGCACGGGATTTCCATTATCATCAAAGATGACCTTGCCGCGGCAGCGGACCCATACCCATTCCCCGCGCTGGTTCAGGGCGCGGTATTCGACATTATGCGAGGTGGCGCGGCCGTCCA
Organism: Holdemania sp.; assembly: GCF_986127675.1. Lineage (NCBI taxonomy): Bacteria > Bacillati > Bacillota > Erysipelotrichia > Erysipelotrichales > Erysipelotrichaceae > Holdemania > Holdemania sp. The sequence goes on from NZ_CFQZWI010000041.1 coordinate 24,281, forward strand.
GAATGATCTGGTTGGCTTCCAAGAATGCCGCTTTGTCGTCGGGATGCACCTTTTCACCCCACACCGCCGCGGCGTTGCGTACAATCTGACCGGGCAGGCCGAATTCTTCAACCATCGCCTGGGGATAACGAAACACATCGTCGTGCATGTTGTTGATAAAGATATAATCGTCGGTGCTTTCCACCAGCGCATCATATAAATAAGCGGAATCGTAGAGAT
>NZ_CFQZWI010000042.1:0-23123 GCF_986127675.1 Holdemania sp.
GGATCCGGATAGAGTTTCTGCAGCGCCGGAAGCAGGGCGCGCATGTAGGAAATCCCTTGCTGCTTATCGTAGGTATAACACCCCAGCGCCTGATAGGAACGCCAGAATACCTTATTCAGTTCCTTTTTTGATAATTGAACCGGATTCGTCATGATTAGTCGTCCTCCTCTGCTCTCGGTTTAAATTGATAATAGATGTATGCGCAGACCAATCCCGTCAGTGCGACGCCCATCGTGCCCATTCCCAGATAGGTTGGAAGCAGGAAGCCCAGCGCAAAGAAGCCGGCATATTTCCAATCAAACGTAAATTTCAGCAGAATGCCGATGCCGATCGCAGGCAGGAGCTTGCTGGCATTGGTCAGACCGTAGCGGACGACGCCCGGAATGGAATCAATGACCGCCTGGATCGCGACGGATCCGGCCATAAAGCCCAGGGCGATAACGACAAAGTAGACGATGAAATAAATGATGCCTCCGCCGATTCCAGTCCACCAGATCATCTTGGTATCACAGTTTTCCACCGCTTTGTTCGTCAAGGAAGACAGAACGGCAGAGTTCACCGACGAGATAAACGTATTCATAACGCTGGCCAGCAGCGCGACCGGGATTGCCAGCGCGACGCCTTCCTCGACGGTCAGACCACTGGTGATGACCAGCGCCGAGGCCAGCACGCTGCCGCTGACAACCTCTGTCGGCGCAGCCCCGATCTGAACGACACCGGCCCAGATCAGCTCCAGCGTACCGCCGATGATGACGCCTTGCTTTAAATCCCCTAACAAAAGTCCGACGAGCGTACACAGCCAGATCGGCCGCGCGATCATCTGCTGCCCGAACCAGGATTGTTCGATCCGTCCGTAACCCGCGACAAGACCGACGAGAATAGCTTGTAAAATCATACCCTTTTCTCCTTCTTATTCAAATTTTTTAGCGAAATCCGTAAAATCAACGGCCGGCATTTGCGGAGTGATCTGCGCGAACACCTCGACGCCCTGATCATGAATGCGTTTCAGACACGCGAATTCTTCTGGGGAGGCAAAGACGCCGTCGCTGATCTCCACTTTTCCTTCGGTTACCCGCCCCTTTGTACCGTCGACTTCAGGGCCGACATTGACGCGGCGAATCTCCGGACATTGGCTGACGAGCGCTTCCGCGTCGGCGATGGTGCCGACCGTGATAAAGATTTTCTTCGCTTTGTATTTCGGTCCGTTCAAGCGGTCAACCGCCTTGGCCAGCGTCCAGACATACATGTCCACATTGGCCGGCTTGGCCAGCTTTAACGTCATTGTGTGAAAACTGTCGTTGGCCGCCGCATCGTTGGCAACCACTAAAACGTTCGGCTTGAGTTCCCCGACCCAGGTTACGGCGACCATGCCGTGAACCAGCCGTCCGTCGACGCGCAATAAACTGATCATATTGATTTTCCTTTCTAGTCGTCCTCTTCCCCGCAATGAAGCAACAAGTCGTTCATGTAACAGGTTTGACGACAGGCATTCGCAATGATTTCCTTTAAGTGCAGTCCATCCAGATCGGTTTCTGTAAAAACACATTCCAGAATCATCGCCAGATTCATACCCGTGATCAGATGGAATGAGTAATTACGCAGGTTTTTGAAAAAGATCTGATTGACGGAGCCTCCGTATAAATCGGTAAAGACGATGCAGTTTTGGCCGGCATATTGTTGAAGGATTTTTTCCACCTTTGCTTCAAAGCCGGATTCCTGAACGGTTTGTTCCAAAATGACGATGTTTCGGGCGCCGAAAAATTCCAGCGTTTCCTTCATGCCCGACGCAAGCCGGCCATGGGCGGCGATGATAATTTGATTCATTCGATGTTTTTTCCCCCTTTCAATGGATGAAACTGGATGAGAGCTGCCTGATTTAAACTCAGTATAATCTATAAATATATATTTGTAAATATAAAAATTATAAAAATATATATTAAAAATTATAGCCAACAATAATTACATCCCTAATATAAGACAGATTTGCATGACTTCCAGCATATTTCTGACAAAAAACCGCTGAATATCCCGAATTCTTGGGGAACAGAAATGATTTCCAGAAAAGGTAATTTTCAATAAATATATATTTACTGTTGATTTTGGAACAGATTGTGGTATATTTATGATGAGCTGCCCGATGATTCAAGAAAAAGGAGAACAGAATAAAGCATGGAAAAGGAAAAACTCTCAATGATCGGTCATATTCAGGATACACCCCGGGTTTTAAAGAAGGCTTACGCTACCCGCAATGAATATATGACCCGCTTTGTTGACGCTTTTGTCGAGCATGATTTTAAGAAGGTCTATTTCCTGGGATCCGGTACTTCCAATCATGTTTCGATGGTTATTAAAAATCTCTTTGTCGAGCTGCTGCACGTTGAAGGCGTTGCCTGCGCGCCAACGTTGTTTACCTATCATGAGAATCCGAATCCGTCCGGAATTTTTAAAAAAGAAGAAATCTGCGTCATCGGCTTTTCACAGCACGGCGACAGTATCTCGACCTGTGAAGCGGTAAAAAAAGCTGCGGATGACGGGTATTTCACCATTGCGGTGACCGAGCAATTAAACAGCGTGCTGGAAGAACTGGCTGACGTATACTGTCATTTAGTCTGCGAAGAAGAAGAAATCGGTCCGGAAACGCGCGGTTATACGGAAACCATCTTCCAGTTTTACATCCAGGCCATTGAGATCGCGCGGCGTAAAAAACTGATTGATCAAGCCTATTATCAGCAGTTGGATGAAGCGGCCAAGGCGTTGGCCGACAACCTGGAAATAGTTGTCAATGAGTCGATCGACTGGTATAATCGTAATAAAGAAGAATTTTATCAAATGACAAAATCCTCCATCGCAGGCTATGGTCTGAACTATCCAACGGCGCTGGAATCACGCCTGAAATTCTTTGAAACGTATTCCCGGCCGTGTACCGGTTATGAAATGGAAGAACAGATGCATGGACCGATGCGGGCTTACAATCAGGATAACTATATCTTTATGATCGCTTCCGAGGGCCGGAAAGAACTGGAACGTTTGAAAGAGTTAGTTCCATATTATAAAGACGTCTTCACAAAACATGTATTTGTGGTCACCTGTGAGGAGGATGTGGCAAGTTCAGAAAGAGATCTGAAATTCTCAGTGAAAACGACGGATCTGCTTTCGCCGATTCTCTATGTGATTCCTTTTCAGGTGCTTTCAGCACTGATCTGCGAAGACACGGGAATCGACACGAAGGTCAGTCCGGTCAAAAAGCGTTACGTTTCGTCGCATTATCCAAGCCTCAGACATGGAAATGTGGAAGAAACGAAATAAATAGAACACGGCAATTCTGAGAACAAAAGAATTGCCGAAAGTTTAAAAAGCAGGGGGTAAAACATGCCGAAACTTCCAAAATATGTGGAAATCGTGAATTACTTTAAAGAGAAAATCGAAAGCGGAGAGATTGCCAACGATGAACCGTTTCCGCCGGAAAGCGAGATCTGCGCCAGGTTTTCCACCAGTCACATGACGGTTTCCCGGGCCATGAACGAATTAGCCGTGCATGGGTTTATCAAGCGGATAAAAGGCAAGGGCACGTTCGCAGATGACAAATTCAAGGCGAAGATCAAAAAAAGCTCGGTGCGGACTGAAAGCATTACGGATATGATCCGCAACGCCGGATTGGAACCGTCGGCTGAATTGATTAAATATGGAATTATCAAAGGCAAGGAAGCTCCGGACATCGCCGCTCTGCTGCATGTAGCGGAGGACGACTTTCTGCATTTCTTCATCCGGACACGCTTCGGCAACGGCAGTCTGATCTGTATTTCGTATTCCTATATCTCGCAGAATATTCTGCCGACGATGGATATTAAACGGCTGGAAGGTTCACTGAACCAGTACATCGAAGAATTGGGGATTGAGCGTTCCTACGGATATATGGAATTGGGGGCCTGTCTGCCCAGCGCGGAACAGGCCAAGCTGATCGGCTCCAATCATGTTCCTCTGCTTCGTCAGACAATCCTGTGGAATGTCAACGACGAACCCTTTGAATTAACGACGCACTATTTTGTTGGAGATAAGTTTACGATCACGCAGGATAAGATCACGGCGCGGTCCACACAGACGACGCTGTCGGATCACGCGCGGGAACCGCTGGTCAAGTAAGGACTTTCCGGCAGATCCGTCGGATCTGAATGGATTGTTCTTCCTTCATTCTGCTTCAGATAAAAAATGTAAAAAGAAGGGACGCTCTCATTGAAGGAGCGTCCCTTTAGTTCTTCCGGCTTCCGTACAATCCGGGTAAACGGAACACTTTTGGAATCGGAAGTTCCATAACAAAGTCGGTGAAGAATCGGACATCAATAAGAAATTCAATACAGTCCATGATCAGGAAAAATAGAAAACCGTAAGAAATCCGTTATAAAAATTCACAATTCTCCGCTTTTTCTTTTCCCCGGGCAGGCGTATAGTGATGTCAAAGGAGTGTGAAGTTATGCGATTTGGAATATTAGGTTATGGCGGGATCGCGCAGCGCTTCGTTCATGACAGCGTCCAGGTTGAAGAAGCGGAGATTACATGGATTGCTTCTCAGACCTCAGCTAAGCGGGAAGCGGCGGCCGCGGCGGTGTCGGGCGCGCGGATTGTCGACAACTATCAAGCCTGTCTGACCAGTCCTGAGGTCGACTGCGTTTACATTGCGCTGCCGCATGCGCAGCATAAAGCGATGACGCTGGCGGCGCTGGCGCAGCATAAACATGTCCTGGTGGAGAAACCCGCCGCATTTACCAGCGCGGACTGGGATCAGCTGTGCGCGGAAGCGAAACGTCAGGATTGCTTCTTAATGGAAGCGCTGAAGACGCCGTTTTACCCGACCAGCGCGATCGTCAAAAATCTGATCGAAGACGGGGCTATCGGGCAGGTGACCGGCGCCGATGTCAATTACTGTTACGATTTAAAAGGCCAGACAAAACCGGGCTGGTACATTCTGGATCCTCTTCAGGGCGGCGCGCTGTACGATATCGGCAGCTATCTTTATTATTTCGTGCTGGATCTGTTTCCGGACCTGACGCCGACTCTGACCGTGACGGCCCAGCTGCGCGATCACATCGACGTTCACTTCCAATGCGAACTGATGACGGCCAGCGGCGCGCGCATTCTGACCGAAGGCGCGATCGACCGTGAACGTCCGCGTGAAGCTGTGATCCGGGGAACGGAAGGCACGCTGCGGATTCCTTACTATTACCGGGCCGAGGAAATCATTCTGGAAAACGCCCGGGGAATACAGACGATCCGGCCGACGATTCAGTATACCGATCTGGCGGGGGAGATTGCGGAAGTCTGCCGCTGTGTTGGCAACGGCTGGCGGGAAAGCCCGCTCTATCCGCAGGCCAAGACCCGGGAAGTGCTGGCACTGATGGAAGCAATCCGCAGCCAGTTTCCCCATTGAAATCATGGGAATCAAAGTGTGCGAAGACCTTCGTTTCTAATCCGCAAACAATAAAATCTTTTGTTGATTCAGCCCAGAGGAGAAAAAAAACTTCACCAGAAATGGTGATTTTTTTCAGCTTCTGCCGCTGAACTGGACTTTCTATACTGAAGGAAGAACGAAGGTCAGAGCGGAGGGGAAAGGGATGGATAAGCATCAGGAATCAATGAAACACTTTTACCGGCAGGCCCTGAATCTCTGTCTGGCGATGATCGCGCAGCAGCTGATTCTCAACCTGATCACGATTATTGACAACGTGATGGTCGGCCGGTACGGCGATCTTTTCGTTTCGTCGGCCGCGATTGTCAACCGCCTGTTTACGGTGCCGAGCAGTTTCCTCAACGGCATTCTGGCGGGCGGGGTTGTGTTTCTCGCCCAATATGCCGGAATTGATCAGCCGCAGCGGATGACTCAGACGTTCCGTTTTTCCCTGGCGGCTTCGATCGCGCTGTTGTTTCCGTTTATCCTGGCTGGCCTTGCTTTTCCGCAAACGCTGATCCGGCTGTTTTCTTCCGATCCGGCGCTGGAAGGCCCGGCAGCGGTCTACCTTCAGCTGCTGGCGCTGTCGATGATTCCTTATGTGCTGTCGCAGGCGATTACCAATGCGATGCGGGCGATCGGTCAGGTGCGCCTTCCGCTGTGGGGCAGCTGCGCCGCCGTCATCGTTAAGATTTTGGCGAATCTGATTTTGCTGGAGGGGATCCCTGGCGGCATGTTGGGGGCGGGTCTGGCGATGCTGCTGTGCCGGTGTGCGGAAGCTCTGATCATGATTGTCCTGATGAAACGCTCGCGGTGCGTCTATGCGCAGGCATGGAAAACGATTCCGAAAATGCCGCGATCGCTGGCGGTTCAGATTGGGAAAACAATGCTTCCGATCGGATTGAACGAATTATTCTACGGCCTGGGGCTGGCGATGTTATTTAAAGGCTACTCGTCGTTCAGTACGCCAATAACGGCCGGATATGCCATTGCGATGACCTACTATGAGCTGTTCCGGGTGCTTTTTCCTGCGGCCGGCACAGTGCTGACCATTCTGGTCGGTCCGGTTCTGGGACAGGGAAAGAAAGCGGAGGCCAGGGAGGTCGTGCGGCGTGTGTTCAAGCTGGCGCTGGGACTTTCCGTTGCGTTTGGAATCCTGATTGATCTCTGCCGCTGGACAATCCCGTTGATCTACACAGGTTCTGCGCTTTCGCTGCGGACAGCGGATGAGCTGATGCGGATCATGGCGCTGTTATTCCCGCTGGCGACCGGACATTTTCTTGTGTATTTCGTCTTCCGCAGCGGCGGGGACAGCCGGTCGATCTTTCTGATCGATTCCCTGTTCATGTGGATCATTCCGATTCCTTTGTTGATTGGATTAACGAGGGGAACTAACTTGCCGCTGACTGCGGTTTACTGCTTGGTGGAAGTCAGTTATGTACTGAAATGTCTGTTAGCACTGGCTTTGTTGAAAAAGGAACGATGGCTGAACAATCTGACCCAGCCGGAGGTTTCTCAAAAAGAGATGTCGGCTTCGAAGCGGGAAATTGAAAATGGCGACCCCGCAGTACCACAGACAAACCGGATCGAAGCGCTTGAGGAAAGTCCGGATGCTCCAACTCCGAAAATCTCGCAGCCCTAATCGAATTCTTTTTCTTCTATTCGGAAAGTGCATCTCAAAAGAAAGAAGAAAACGATGACTTTTAAGAGTACTATTCCGCTAAAGAGTTTTAAAGTAATGGGATTCATCGTTTAGGTGCGCACTGAAAAAGAAGGAGGATTAGGGAGAAAAAATTGAAAATGACCAATACGGTGAACGAGAAAAATGATAAAAATAAAGCAAACTCAAATGCGTTGAAATTAAGGCGGATGAATTGTATAATTAACTCATTAGAGGCTTATAGCGTTCTCTGAAGGCAAAACCTTCTTCATGAAAACGATAACGTGTTCTGACCGGGTCTATGTTGATGAATTTCTTCCTGAAGACCCGGAGTCCGGCATCAGCGCGGGCTTGCAGAGAATCTCGTGAATCCGGGTCGTGAGGATGGAGGCAGAATAGCCCGGCGTGATCACAATGGCAGTATCCGCTCCGCTTGCGGTTCCGCCCAGAGCTACGACGGGTTTTCCCCATTCGATCACGTCGGCGTCGAGCGCCATCACCGCACATTCAAAACAAACCTTGACGCCCTGACCCAAAGTCCGCAGTGTGGCGGCCATGATTTCCAGCGGATAAATCCCGCTGAACTGACGGCTCAGTCCCCGTTCCCCACTGCTTAACGCGTGGCCGGCGGTGACGATTACGACGCCCTGAGCTTCCAGTTCACGTTTGGTTTTTGCGTCCATCCGGTTGAGACCGCGAGCTTGCACGTCGGTGACGGAACGGACGTCGATCAGTTTTCCGGTAAATCCCTGTTTTCGGGCTTCGGCGATGACGATTTTGGCGGTCGCGCCGGAGGATGAGGCGAAGACGAGATCGGTATTCAGCTGTTTGGCTTTGCGGATGCCCTCGGCCACCGCTGCGTTGGTGTTGTGAGGTCCGGGTTGAGCAAATAAAAGCATGATTGATCGCTCCCTTCTGTTTCTATTATAGCGGATTGCCGCACAGAAATCAGGGGGAACGCTGCACTAAGCTTGGTGATCTTTTTCCGTTTTTGTTCCAAAGCACAATCTTCCTATAATAAATCCGCAGGAACACAGAAAGGAGGTTGAAGATGGAGAAAATCGTCATCTTTGATATGGACGGCGTGCTCGTCGATACCGAACCGGTTTATTACAAACGGCTTGAAGATTTTCTGATCAGCCGGGGTTATGCGTTTCCCCGCGCGGTGCTCGACCGGCTTGTCGGCGAAAGCAGCCGCAAAACATTTTCGATTCTAAAACAGGCGGATCCAGCATTTTATGATAGTGAGGAAACCTATCGCCGCGATTACCGGGCGTACCATCAGGGGCAGCGGATCGCGTACCGCGAGCTGGCGAATCCTCACGTACATCAAACGCTGAATCAGCTGAAAAACACCGGCTGGCGCCTGGCTCTGGCGTCCAGCTCGCCGCGCGCCAACATCGAACAAGTGCTCCGGGAGCTCGCGATCCTGCCCTTGTTTGAAGTGATCGCCAGCGGCAATGATTTCCGGGAAAGCAAGCCGAATCCGGAAATCTATCTGCACGTCGCCGCCGAGCTTCACGCCAAGCCTCAACAATGCACCGTGATTGAAGATTCCACCTACGGCATTCAGGCTGCCATCCGCGCCGGCATGCGCGTGCTGGCCAAGCGCGACCAGCGGTATGGATTTGATCAATCCCCGGCCCACGCCTTGTTTGACGATTTGGCGGAAATCCCGGCGCTGCTGGAAGGCCGCCCGGCTGATGCACTGCACTAGAATTAGTGAAATTAATTGAGTAGTTAATGATTACAAAGCTTTCTATAATGGCATTGAAAAGGACGAATGGAAAGAGGAATAATGTGAAATATCTGATCGCGAGTCATGGCGAATACGCCGCCGGACTGACCAGCGCGGTGTGCCGGCTGGCAGGCGAAAATCCGGACGTGACAGCCCTGTGTGCCTATACCGACGAAACGCCTCTGGAAACCCGCATGCAGAAGATCATGGCGGGGCATGAAGCGGAAACCTGGATTATCATGACCGACCTGCTGGGCGGCAGCGTCAATCAATACATGATGCGCAGCCTGCTGAAGCCCAACTGCCACATCCTCGCCGGGGTCAATCTCGAATTGATTCTCAACGTGCTGAAACTGGAAGAAACAGACGATCTGGCTGCCGATCTGCAGCGCTGCGTCAGCGAAGCGCAGAGCCGGATCTGTTATGTTAATTCATTTATTCAAAAGAAAGGAAGCGAGAGCTGAAAACAAACCGACAGGCCCACCGCATCACAGACCAAGGTTAAGAAAGGGGTAAACACTTATGTTACTAAACGCACTGCTTCTGTCGTTGATCTATCTCGTGTCGCGAACCGATATGATCAACGGTTACATGATGCTGACCAAACCGATCGTTCTCGGTCCGCTGGTCGGCCTGGTTCTGGGGGATCTGCAAGCCGGAATTCTGATCGGCGCCACGCTGGAGCTGGCCTTCATCGGCGTCATGAACATCGGTATTTCGGTATCCATGGACGTTTCCATCGCGACGATCGTCGGCGGCGGACTGGCGATTCTGTCCGGTCAGGACGCGGCGTTCGCGCTGACCATCGCAATTCCGACCGGCATTCTGTTCAATATGTTAAAAACCTTCATCCGCGTCGTCATGCAGTACTGGATCGTTGAGATGCAGAAAGCCTGCGAAATCGGCGATTACAAGAAGGTGGAACGGTATCACTGGCTGACCTGGTGGCTGTTCAGCCTGATCATGATGATTCTGGTCTTTGCCTCCATCTATTTAGGCACCGGCGCAGTTCAGGCGGTCGTCGATTTCATCCCGGAATGGATCTACAACGGCTTAAAAGTCGGCACGTCGATCCTGCCGGCACTGGGCTTCGCGATGCTGCTGAATATGATCTGGACCCGCGAAATCGGCGCGTTCTACTTCATCGGCTTCGTGCTGTCAGCCTTCCTGGGCATGACCAATACGGGCGTTGCGATTCTGGGCGCAGCCTTCGCGGTGATCGCCTTCTTCTTCATCAAGTCGGAGGACAAGGAAGCGGCGGAAGAGGAAGTCACAGATGAAAAGCGCGAAACCAAGCGTTTGAGCCGCAAGGCGTTAATGGGCGTGTACTGGCGCGCGCATACGCTGGAAGCTTCGTTCAACTATCAGAATTATCAGGGCTCGGGTTATTGCTACGCGATGATTCCGGCGTTAAAAGAACTCTATCCGGATAAGAAGGATCTGGCGATGGCGCTCAGCCGTCACTATGAATTCTTCAACACGACGCCGCAGGTATCGACGCTGATCTTCGGTATCTCCTGCGCGATGGAAGAAGAAATCTCAAGCAATCCGGATCTGGCTCCGGCTTCGGTCAACGCTGTCAAAGCAGCGCTGATGGGACCGCTGGCCGGCATCGGCGATTCGCTGTTCCAGGGCACCTTCCGCGTCATCGCGGCCGGCGTTGCGGCGCAGTTAGGCTTACAGGGCAACGTGCTGGCGCCTTTCGTCTTCATTCTGCTCTACAACGCACCGCATTTCCTGGCCCGCTGGTATCTGATGTGGAAGTCGTATGATTTCGGAAGCAAGTTTATCAACAAGATCTACAAGTCGAACATTATGGACAAGCTGACGCTGTGCTTCGGCATCCTGGGCCTGATGGTGATCGGCGCGATGACGATGTCGATGGTTTCGGTTTCGACGCCGTTAGTCATTCAGTTTGGCCAGATGGAACCGTTAGCGCTGCAGTCGCTGTTTGACGAAATTCTGCCGGGCCTGCTGCCGCTGTGCATTACGTGGGCGACCGCCTGGCTGTTAAAGAAGCAGGTCAACATGCTGCACATCATGATCGGCATGTTCATTCTGGGCATCGTCTGCAACGTCATCGGCATTCTCTAATCGTAGTCTTCAAATTGCTTATGTCTTCCTGTCCCTTGGACTGAAGCGTCCGTCTTAAATCAAGTTTAGCGCGTTTTAAAGCGGCAGGACAGGCAGACCGCATTGCACAAGGAGGGGAACAAGGCTTTTGCGAAGGGCCTTGCTTCCTCTTTTCCATGAAAAACATAAGGAGGAATTGTCGAAATGGAAACGATGATGGGTTATATTGAAGAAAGCGCGGCGCAGTGCCGCCGCAACATCGAACAAGCTTCACAGCTGGTGCAGCCGGCCGTCGATCTGTATACGAAAAAGGAGTACAACCGGATCCTGATCATCGCCTCCGGATCTTCCTACAACGGCTCCTGTCTGGCGAAATACTTTGTCGAAAAGGTTCTCAAGGTCAGAACGGAAGTCGTCACTTCGTTTACCTTTAATCATTATGAAACGATCTTTGACGAAAAGACGTTTGTCTTCGGCGCAGGTCAGAGCGGCCGTTCGACCAACACCAACGACGCCCTGCAGAAAGCCCGCGATCATGGCCTGACGGCGGTCGGTTTGACCGGCAATGTCGAGAGCGTCATGAAGGAGCATTGCGATCTGTGCCTGAACTGGGGCATGGGGATTGAAAAGATCGGTTTTGTCACCAAGGGCGTTGTTACACTCGGTTTATATTACATGTTGTTCGCGATTGAAGCGGGCAAGGCCAAGGGTCTGATCAGCGCGGAGGAAGCCGCCGGATATTATGAACAGCTGAAGCTGGCCTGTGACATGATGGATCAGACGGTAGAGAAAGCGAAAGTCTGGTATGCCGCCAATGAAGCAGAGCTGACCGACCTCAAGCGCGTGCAGATTCTGGGCTATGGCCCGAATCACGCCGTTGCACTGGAAGGGGCGTTGAAGATCGCGGAGACGACCGGCCATGCCGCGACCGCTTATGAGATGGAAGAATTCCTGCATGGACCGTCGATTGAAACCAACGCTGAGCGCACGGTGATCATCGTCGATTCGCTGGGACAGCCGAGCGACCGCGCGGTCAAAATGTACGAAAGCGTCCACGAACTGACCTCCCGCGTCTATCTGATCACCAACCGCAAGATCGACGATCCGAAAGTGCTGACGATCGATCATCACCTCGACGAACATTTCAGCGTCCTGTTCAACGTTATCCCATTCCAGGTGATCTCCGCGATGGGCCGCGACAAATGGGTCAATCCGCTGGACGAAGCCCGCAAACGGATGAACGACATCATGGGCTCCAAAGCGCCGAAAACCGGCAACGAAGTCGGCTTGTAAAAAACAAGGAGGAACAAGCGAATGATAAAATTACTGCGTGTTGACGACCGTCTGATCCACGGCGCGGTCGGATTTTCCTGGACGAAGCAGCTGTCGATCACCATGATCATCCTCGCCAACGACGCGATCGCCAAGGATGATTTCCAGAAAATGACGCTGGATATCGCCAAGCCGCGGGGGACAAAGCTGGTCTGTGAAAGCGTGGAGAAAGCGAAGGCGCTGATCCGCACTCACTTAAAAAGCAGCACCAACGTCATGGTCATCACCAACAACATCCCCGACGCCGCCGACATCCTCACCAGCATCCCGGAAATCGGTTCGCTGAATCTGGGCGGAATCCGCAAGAACGCTGAAACGAAGGAGAACCTGATCGGCGCGATCGCGGTGTCGCAGAAGGATATCGAGCTGTGCAATAAGCTGGTCAGCGACGGCTTTGAGGTCGAGCTGCGCCTGATTCCGGATGGGAAGAAGACGTACTTCAAGGATTATAAGCTGCAGTAGCACATCATGCAGGGGCAACCCTGCATTCTTTTAAGAGAGGAGGGGAAGCGGATGGAATACATCAGCGACCGCCTGGAACAAATTTTGATTTTGCTGGGGGAAGCCTCCCAGCCGCTGACCAGCGCCCAGCTGGCGGAAAAGGTCAAGGTGTCGGCGCGCACGGTCAAAAAAGACATCGGCGAGCTGAACGCGATCCTCAAGGACTACGACGCGGCTATTCTGGCCCGGACCGGGGTCGGTTACCAGCTGTCGGTGGGCGATGAATTTCTCTATAATCAGTTTCTGACGGAGCTGAAGCGGCGTGAGCTGCGAACCGCGCAGACCGTGCCGAAGTACCGTTACGAACGCGTCAATTACATCGTGAAGAAGCTGTTGACGGTGGATTATTATCTGACGATCGAGGATTTAGTCGACGAGCTGTATATCAGCCGCTCCACGCTGACCGCCGATCTGAAGGAAGTGCGGGAAATCTTCAAGGACTACAATCTGGAGCTGATTTCCCGGCCGAATTATGGAATATTGTTAGTCGGGGAGGAAATTGCCAAACGGCTGTGCATCGCCGAATATTTCTTTCACGCCAATGTCTCGACAGGCTATTTTGCGGCTGACAACGCGATGTTTGTTTCCAGCACCAATCAGAATGAAATCCGGTTTGTGCGCGACCTGTTGGAAGAAATTATGGAAAAATACGGCATTCACATGTCCGATCAGTCGCTGCAGAATTTCGTGATCCACATCATCGTCTCCATCCGGCGCTGGAAATTCTACAATTACGTAAAAATTGAGAACGGAAATCTGGATGAGTTTCGAACGAGCGTCGCGCGGGAATGGCCGGCGGCGCAGGATTTGGTGCAGCGGCTGCAGGACAAGCTTGAAATCTTATTGCCGCAGGAGGAGATTCTCTACTTCGCGCTGCATTTCAAGTCCAAGCACATCACGGAACTGGACGAAATTACCAGCGAGGAAATCGAACAGGTAGAGAAAACACTGTACGATATTTACCGGATGCTGCAAAAGCGCTTCGGCGTGATCGCGATCAATAAGGATCGCTACGAGGAATATCTGCGGATGCACATCCCGGCGATGGTTGCGCGGCTGCGCAGCGGTCTGGTCATGCGCAATCCGATGATCTATGAATTCCTGAATAAATATTTGTTTTCCACTCACATCACGATGATGATCAGCGATATTCTGGAACAGAATTTCAACGTCCGGATGAATAAAAATGAATTTGCCTATCTCGTGCTGTATACCAATCTGTTGTTCTCCACGGAGAGCCGGCCGCACGGCGCCAAGATTTTAGTCGTGTGCGGACGGGGCCGGCCGGAAACGATCACGCTGATCAATGAGATCAACGAAAATCACGCGGCGCTGGCGAACATGATTGAGATCTGCGACGTCGGCGAGTTGGAAAATCATGATCTGCATCAGGCGGAACTGATCCTCAGCACGGTGCCGCTGCAGGCATCCTATCCGGTGCCGTCGATTTATATGGACGGCCGGCTGTCGTATGGCGAACAGATCCAGCAGTCGATCAAGCACAACCGCCTGTCCTTCCGCAAGCTGGCGCGCTATTTTTCCCCGCGCTATTTCAACGGCAGTCTCAAGGGGAGCGTGCGCGACGAGGTGTTCCGCGAGGTGGCTAAAGCGTTTGACAACTGGAAAGAGATTCTGGCGATGTTTTGGGAAGCGGAGCATATCCTGTCACATGAAACGACCAAAGGCGTCGTCTTCCTGCACACGTTAAAACCTTTGCCGGAAAGCTTCATCTATATCGGTTTTCTGAAAAAGCCGATTATCTGGAACAAGCTGTGGGCACAAGCGGTCATCTTCGTCAACATCAACGGCGATCTGGATTCGCTGCGGCTGGGCTATGATTTCATCAGCGAGATGATCAACGATCCCCGCGAACCGTTTTCAGGGAAAATCACGGAGTATGAAGATTTGATTGAAGTGTTAAGTAAAAATTAGAAAGGAGCGGGCACATGCGATATTTGATTGCCGGACATGGCGACTATGCCCAGGGCGTGGCCAACACGCTGAAATTTTTCAAGGATGATCTGAACAACGTGGATCTGCTTCCGTACAATAACGATTTTGAACAACAGCTGCAGGCGTATCTGGACCGGCGGGATCCGGCGGAGCCGTTGTGCGTCGTGACGGATCTGGTCGGGGGGAGCGTCAATCTGGAAGCGATGCGGCAGCTGCGGACGCGGGATTTCTATCTGATCAGCGGAGCGAATATTTCGTTGTTATTGGAAATGTTGTTTTCCGAGGTGAGCGACGGGACGCAGATCGAGGAGATTGTAAACGCGGCGAAGGATCAGATGGTTTATGTCAACGCCATGATGGGAGCGCGGTCTGAATGATCCGGCAGGTCAGCGTGGACGATCGCCTGCTTCATGGACAGGTGGCGTTTTACTGGACCAGCTATTACAATCTGGATATGATTCTTGTCCTGAACGACGAGGCGGCAAACGACGAATTCACCAAGATGATTCTGGGGCTGGCGAAGCCGCGCGAGGTGCGCTTACAGATCGCGGAGGTGGAAGCGGGCTTTGAGATCGTACGCAGGCAGCTGGAATCGCGGGAGAACGTGCTGATCATCGTCGGCAGTCTGTTCGACGCCAATCAGGTGTTGGAACATTTTCGCGAGCTGAAAACGCTGAATCTGGGCGGCCTGCGGATGCGCCCCAACGGGAAGATCCTGAACGAGCGGACGGCGCTGACCAGCGAGGACATCGCGATCTGCCGGCGGTTATTAGAACGGAAGATTACGATCACGGTGCGGCATTCGCCCGAGGCAGCGGAAAGCTTGTTGACGGAGAGTGTGCTGAAGCAGCTTTAGAAGTCAGGATCAGACAAAGCTATCCTGAGCTTTTAACCGAGGCGTTTTTTGCCAAAGGATTTCGCATCCCCGACCGCGGAACAAACGGCGAGGACAGGCAAATGATCGAGAACGCGATCAGCCAGCGGAGGCAGCGCAAGCTTGCTTCATTTCAGTCGGGAGAGAATGCGGCCTCTAAAGATATAAAAAAATCAGGGTTTCGCGGCTTAAGCGCCGGAGCCCTGATTTTTAAAATGCTTTCTGAACTGCGTCGGGGTTACCCCCAGCGCGGTTTTAAAGGTGCTGCAGAACAAATAGATGGAGGAGAAGCCGGTCGCGTCCGCAATCGCGGTGATCGAATCATCTGTTGTTTTCAGCAATTCCTGGCTTTTCTGCAGCTTAAACTGCAGGATGAACTGGCTGGGCGACTGCTGGACGAGCTTTTTAAAGCAGCGGTATAAATAACTCTGCGAGACATGCGCGATTTCGCACAGCTTGTCGACCGTGATATTTTCGCTCAAATGCTCCTGCAGATAGCGGACGCATTGGTTGAATACCGTTTCCTCGCTGGAGCGGATATGCGGGGAAGCTGCCCGCTGATGATCACCTTCCTGCCGCAGAATCCGCAGCCGCAGCATCAGGCTTTGCAGAAGCAGGACTGCTTCCAGATAATAACCCGGCTCCTGCTCGTTGACCTTTTTAATCGTGTGCTGCAGCTGATGCACCAGCACTTCGTTGATCGTATCGTGCAGCACCAGAATCTGCGTCAGCTCCAGCGACTCGATAAACCGTGCGATTTTATGCACCGGCTGAACGGTAAAATGGAGAAAGAAAAACTCGATTGTATCTTCGCCGACGGAACTGACCGTATAAAAGGCGTTGATCGGCACGATCAGCAGATCGCCCGGCCCGACCTGGTATTCCTGATCCTCAACGATAATCCGGCAATGTCCATGCAGGAAGAACGGGATCTTGAAATGGTTCATGAAAATGCTGTGATTGATCAAAGGCGGCTTCTTGGAAAACCTTCCTATTTTAAGAATTTCATAATCAAATTCTTCTTCGATTTTGGAGAAATTATCTTTCTTTATGGGCGTATAAATTGAATTCATTCCACAATCACCTCAGTTTCTGTTGAATTAAGTATAACATAGATTTCCATAATGCAAAAATGAAGGTTCTGAAATTCTTAAAATCAGGAGTGAATTTGATATTGTGAAAACATTATTAAATGATAAACTTACAATCAGAAGGGAAGGAAAGAAATGAAGAAAACAGTAGCCTTATGTTCAGCCTTCTTGTTGATGGTTTCCGCGATGAGCGGATGCTCAACATCCAACAACAAGCCTGCGGAACAACAACCGTCAGCGCCGGCTACGGCGTATGATGAAGAGAAAACAGCCGACGTCATCGTCGTAGGCGCAGGCGGAGCGGGGTTATCCGCTGCGATCGCGGCCACCGACAACGGCGCGCAGAACGTCATCATTATTGAAAAGACAAACCGTACCGGCGGGAATCTGAATCTGACGTCCGGCTCGATGTCTGCGGCGGAAACCTCGCTGCAGAAAGAAGCCGGCATCGAAGACACGAAGGCTTCCTTTGTGGAAGACATCATGAAAAACGGCGCTCAGCTGGGCAACCGCGAACTGATCGAAACCTTTGTTAACGAAGATACCGACATGTTCGAATGGATGCTGGAGCACGGGTTAGCCGACAACGAATTCTCGTTAGACAAAGCGACCGGCGGCAAAGCGGTCTTCGCGCCGGAACATCAGTTATATTCCGTTCAGCGGACCTACAAACCGAAGGCCGACGACAAGGAACATTATTCCAGCGCCGCGCATGAGGTGCTCGATCAGTACATCAAGACGCTGGACAACGTTACGATTGATTTCAACACCGACGGCGTGAAGTTGCTGGCGAACGACAAGGGTCAGGTCTTAAGCGTTGAAGCGGTTACCGAAGACGGCAAGACGATTAAATATACTGCCAACAAAGGCGTCGTTATGGCGACCGGCGGTTATTCCGGAAACTTCAAGCTGATGGGCAAATACGCGGAACACGGCGCGGATTACCTCAGCTCTACAACCTCGATGGGCGAAGGGCTGCGGATGATGCAGGAAGTCGGCGCCAACGTCGATGAGACAGCGATGAGCTACATCCCGACGTTCCCGATGGGCGTGCAGACAGGTCCGCAGAGCGGAACGATCGGTTCCACTTACACCTGGAAGGCCGGCGGCATCTGCGTCAATCAGGAAGGCAAGCGGTTTGTCAACGAACAGGAAGCGCGCGTCGATGTGCGTGAAGTCGCGCTGGAAGAACAGCCGGGCGCGGTTCAGTATGATATCTTCACCGACAAGATCGTTGCGGATCTTTCTGCAGCCGGCGGCGATATGATGTATCAGCTGTATTTCAATCCGGAAACCGGACGGGCGAAGAACCTGGTGAAGTCGGCGGCGACGCTGGAAGACCTGGCCGCGCTGATCAACGTTCCGGCGGATGCGCTGAAGGCTACGGTTGAAACTTACAACAAAGCCGTCGACGGCGAAGCTGAAGATGAATTCGGACGCAGCTTTGACGCGACGCCATCCGCTTACAGCCTGGCGGTCAACAAGATCGAAGGCGACAAGTATTATGCGATTCCGTTAAAAGCGTTGGTTGTGATGACGCTGGGCGGCGTTTCGATCGACACGCAGACGCATGTTCTGGATGAAAGCGGCAACGTCATTCCGGGTCTGTACGCGGCAGGCGAATGCACCGGCGGCATCTGGGGCAAGTTCGTTTCCGGCGGCACCGGCGTCATGGGCCCGATCACCTTCGGACGGATTGCAGGCCGTACTGCAATGACGGACACCTTGGCGGAAGGCTATACCGTGAAAGCGGCATCCAACCTGTTCGACGCTTCCTTGTTTGAGAAGGAAACGGCGTCCGCGGATCGCTTCGATATGAGCAAGACGCTGAAAGACGGCGAATACACGGCGACGGTCGAAGGCCAGGAAGGTCAGATGACAGTCAAGACGACAATCGCAGACGGCAAGATCAGCGCGGTTGAAATCGTTGAACAGCATGAAACAGCGGGTGTCGCCGATAAGGCGATCAGCGATCTGCCAGCGGCGATCGTTGCGGAAAACTCCGTCAATGTCGACACGATCTCGGGCTGCACGCTGTCCAGCGGCAGAATTCTTGATGCGGTCACCGACTGCCTGAACCAGGCTTCCGCACAGTAATTCAAGTTTACCTCAAGAAAAAAGACAGAATGATCAAAAGCGATTGTTCTGTCTTTTCTTATAGTATGAATGGGAAAGAGTTTGCAGCGGATTCAGTTTATCAACTCAATGTTTTCTCCCAAAGTAATTGCTCTAAATCCATTAAATTCAAAGTCTCGCATAGATAACCAAATGCATCGAAATTAAATTTTTTGAGATAGAATAATGTTTTCAAAGGATCAGGTAACTTTCTAATTTCTTTGCAATTCACTAAATTAACGGTTTTTTCAAATTCATGATCCGTGAGTAAGCATCCGCAAAGATATAAAACTTTTGAGGCTTGATCTGCAGCAATATCCGGGTTATATTTGTAACCCAATAGATGTCCTTTTATTTTTCGTATCCCTTGTAAGAATAATTCATAATCATTCTTAAGTATAGAACCTTTAGCCATAATACATAGACAAGAACGTATCGTATCAATTAAACAGTCTTTATAGTGAATGTTCAAATTTCTGAATCCAATTTCCATTTCTGCTGTTTTGATGTAGGTTGCTTTTACTGCGTGAAAGTCCTCAAGTTCATCAAATAAACAAGCAATGTCGTTTAATTGCTTAATAATTTCTAACTCTTTATCCACACCAAATGGAATTCCTATTGTATAGGGAGCAAATGCCGTTAATTTATCTCCTAGAATACAATCCACAGTGGGTATCTTTACAAAAATGTTGGGTTGTTTAACATTCAGAAAACGATTTTCGATATTTCTCTCTAAAAGCTTAACATATGGACATTCCTCAAAAACGACATCTAAAATGATATTAGTATTTGTTGACTGGATAGGTGAGTCATAGTAGAAACGATAATGTCTTTTCTCAATGTTGTTTCCGCCTCTTCTGATATTCTCCTCCATGTGCTTAAATGGAAAAACTTGTTCTGCTTTATGCAAATATTCATTTAAATCAGTATTTGGTTCCACGATGATGTCAATATCCGTAGATAATCGTTTAGGATTATCCAAAAGTAATAACAAACATGTCCCGCCTTTGAAAATGAATGGCATTTTCACTCTCGATAAGGCTTCAAGTAATCCGAAGGCAAAGAGACATCTTTCTACAAGATTGCGGTCTGCTTTTATATCCTCGGTTAAACTTTGAATATAGTTTTGTGTATAAATATTGGTATCAATCATTTCCCCCGTTATCCTTTCACTTTATTTAATAGTTCTTTTATTTTTTTTTCTGCATTTCTCCTTCGCGCATAACGCAGAATTTTTTTTACATCAATGTTATATTGCTTAAAGCAATATTCATAGATGTCAGCAGTCTCTGAATTGTTAATCAGACCTGAAGTGAACTTATCAGCGACCAAATCTACTAATAATTTTTCTAACCTTAGTTGATGTGGAGTATCCATGTCGTATGGAGATTCAGTAATCAGTTTCTTAACGACAATCGTACCCCATTCAGCATACCTATAGAACTCCTCAACAGTAGGTGTTAATTGAACTTTAGAATACTTTTCTTTTAAAATATCAAAAAACGATTCAACAAAAGAAGATTCTACCTCAATGACGTAAGTCTTGTTAGCAAGTAAATGATTCAGAAACTCATTTAATTGAGAAAATTCCCATACTTGAAAGTTAATTTCTGGATATCGTTCTTCTAAAAAATCATGAATTTCTTTTAATTCCTGACTTAACTGATAAGTGTAAGTTTTTTTGTTGGTAATGACTGTGTATTGATCTTTATCTATTTTTTTAATTAAATTCTGTCGCAAATATCTCTCTAATAAAGAGCTAAGATTATTAAAATTAAAATCAGGATTTTTTTGCCTAATTACTTTTCGTAAATCTTTACGGCTAAATTCTCTTTCATCTCGCATAGAATCGATGATTTCATAATAAATCAAGACCATCACCTCCAACGTGATATTTTGGCAAAAATTTAAAATTTTGCCGATAATTCATCTACTGACATATTATACCACAAAATAGAATGAAGATAACTATCACGTGGAAAATTGGCAAATTTTTAAATTTTTGCCAATTTTCCACGTGGATCTTGTGTTGAGTAAATACCTCGTTGCTTGAAGTGTCCTGCTGCCAGTAGTAAAGAACGTGATTTTATGGAAGTTTAGGCCAGGAAAAAGCTTTATTTGGTATCAGATTATTTATCAAAATTGTTTACTGTTTACTGTTAATCAACGCAGAAGTTAAATGATATTGATGTCTGTAATTGAATTTTCATCTTTATATGCTTCTACTATAGTTCCAGATATTTTATTTTATAATAAACTAGGTAAGCTGTTGAAATTCCCTTTGTCAGAAAGCTTTGTAATCATTTCCAGAAATTAACAGGTTGCTTTGGTCAGGGAATTTCGTTACACTGTAAATAAAGCCGGGATAAATTCGAAGAGGCATAAAAAATGAGAAATGAACGGATAATCTATCTGATTATGAAGGAAGATAATTACATTACAGCGAAGCAGATTTCTGAGATTATGGGAATCAGTCGGAAATTAGTGGTTCAGTCAATACAGGAAATTAAAGACGAACTTCCGGAATATGGCGCCCTGCTTGAAGTGAAAAAGGGACGGGGATATCGTATCCAAATTCATGATAAAACGAATTTCGACGCTCATTTTCAGATTCCGCTGACTCAGAACATGATTAAAACACAGACTTCCGACAGTCATTCTGAACGTGTCATTTTTCTCTGCCGTAAATTATTATCCCAGGAAAAGCCGATTACCATCAGCAGTCTGGCAGCCCAGATGTATCTGTCCAAGGGCGCGATTGAAGAAGATCTGAAGCAAGCGTATGAACTGCTTGCCGACTATCAGCTGTCCGTGGAAGCCTGGCAGAATAAAGGCCTGATCGTCATCGGGGAAGAGAAAAACAAACGGTTTGCGATTACTGATCTGATTGGAGTTTATTATAATTTTTATCTGTTAAAGGAAGTCGATCCGGATTACTGGCGATGGATTGCCTGCGAAAATGATGAAGCTTCAAAAATCAGACATCTTATCTACGATGTTCTGCAAAGCTGTCATATCCGGATCAAAGATATCAACGTTCAGAGAATTACAGCCTATCTGATTGTAATGCGGCATCGCTGTTCGGCCTGGTATCCTTTATATTTGACTGACGAAGAGAAAGTTGAAATGCGGACATGGCCGGAAATTCAATATGTTCACCTGCTTTTTGATCAGCTGGTAAAGGAAAATCCGGATTTTTGCGTAGATGAAGATGAAAGAGGGATCGTTGCCCAATTACTCCGCATCAGTCAGGAGACTGCTGGAACTTCCGGTTTTCTTTCCTCGCCAGAACTTTGCAGCCGTGGGTATCAGGTTATCCACGCAATAGAAGAACATCCGGTTAATCCCTGGATTCGCATGTTAATCACGATTGAAACACTGCATGGAGCATTGATAAACCTGATATGCAAAGCATTATTCCGCAAGCAATGGAACTTGCCGGAAAACGGCCATTTCATCAATCAAATTACCGATATTGTCGTCTTGAACTCGCCGATTTGTTATTATGCTGCATGTAAGCTCGCCACCCTCGTTAAAGAAGAAATCCATTATTCATTCAGCGTGGAAGAAATCACAAAATTAGTTCAGATTATTTATCATGAATGCGAACAAATTGAAATTCCGCACCGGCAATTAAAAATGCTTACACACTGTGAGAACGGTATGGATATGGCGGAGCTGATGATCCAAAGATGGAACCGACTTTTCGGTGATTTCATCGAAAGCAATCAAGCTGTTGAGCTTTATGAGGTAAGAGAATTAGCGCGGAAGAATTACGACTGCATTTTACTTCTGACTTTGGATTTTGCATATAAAGAAACGATTCCGCCGTTTTTTACAGCGTTTATTCCTGACAAAGACGATATCAGCCAGTTTATTAACGATTACATTTTGCCTTGTTATGAGTTGGAATTTTATCTGCCAGACAAGGAGAAGATCTCACTTCATGAACACAGCGCGTTCAAAAGTGAAGCGCAGTTCATTCACCAACTCGCATACAAAGTCTGCCTGCAGATAAAAGAAGGAAAACTCCTTGAGAAGCAGTTAAAGCAAGATTTTCTTTCTTCCTTTCTCGTTTTAAACGAAGAAGTCATCGTATTGCTTGGCGATCAGGAAATCGTTAAAAAAGAAATTTTTCAAATTCACAGGTTTAAACATGCCATCCGCTGGAAAGGCCGAACGGTGAAGACGATTTGTTTCGCAGTTCTGGCTCTGGACAATCCTGTCAGGATGAAACTTCTGGAAATTTTATGCCGGAAACTCAGCGCAGGAAGAATTCTTTCCCGTTATGAGGTAAAAAGTAAAGCTTTGATTGAAGCCATGGAGCATGCGGTCAGAGCGGAATT
>NZ_CFQZWI010000043.1:0-22912 GCF_986127675.1 Holdemania sp.
GCTCTTCCGATCTCGATGTTGATGATGACGAAGCTGTTTCCCTGGCAGCTGTTTCCATTTTTCAGCTTCATGCAGTTTGTCCAGCGGCTGCTGCCGGTCTGCATTCCGATGCTGGCGCTGGCCGGCGGGTATTACTGGTCTGTGTTCATCCGGAATTTCAAACGGGTGGAATTCAGGATCCTGTTGAAGACGGCCAGCGTAATCGTGATCTTGATTCCGACCTATTCTATGCTGAAGGTGAATTATGATCAGATCTACGGCTATCCGGATGCCATGACGGTGGAGGAAGCGCAGCTGAATGTTTATGGAGAAACCCAGGAAACTGCGGTCTACAATGTCCAGCAGTTAAGCAGCGCGGATTATCTGCCGTATGACGTGGACGTCGATTACAAGGATTACCGCGAATGGGTGAAATGGGCGGTGTCGCCAAGCGAATCGTTTATCGACAGCAGTATGAAGCTGCTGATCAATGATAAGAACGTTGATGAAAGCGAGTATGGGCATTTCAAGTTTGTTGTAAAATCGGGGCCAAGCGGCCAGTGGCTCACCGTACCGCGGACGTATTATTACGGCTATGAGGTTGATGCGATCAAGGAGGGCGAAGTGATCGCCACGATTATTCCTTACGCTGCAAAGAACACCGGACTGGTCACGTTTGACATGTTGGAAAGTGAAGGGCCGATTACCTATGACGTCGTCTACCGCCCAACTTCCGTTCAGACTTCCAGCATGGCTTTTTCGATAGCAGCCGTAAAGGTTGTCCTTGTGCTTTATGTTCTGGAACGCATTCTGTATTACGCGCTGGCGCTGACCCGGGGATTTCGCAAAGCTTCAGCGAAATCGACGCAGCGACCGACAAATCCGAAACGGTCGGAATCGCGGGAATAGCGCGGGCTGGTTCTGATCAGGATCGCTGCAAAAATAAAGGAAATCATAAAACAGAAAGACGCCGGAAATACCGGCGTTTTTGGTTTGAGGCTGCCGGTCAGCCTGCTGCGGTGAAAGGAGATGGGGAGCAGTCACGAAAAAAGCGAGAACCCATTTCCTTTTAGTGTGTGTTGATAAAAAAATAACATGATATAATTTTAACAATATTTAAGGAGGAAAATGAAGAATGAAAAAAGCAATGCTTTACCTGACCAGTTTCCTCATGATCTGTTCAATGGCCGGATGCTCAACTCCGAAGAAGGATGAGCCGGCGGCCGCGACAGGCATGAAGGCTGGGACGTACACCGCGACATCGCAGGGAATGAACGATGCCGTTGAAGTCACCGTTGAAGTCAGCGAGGACGCCATTGTTTCCGTTAAGGTAACAAAGGATTCAGAAACACCGGGGATCGGCGGCGTTTTGAAAAACGCGGCGGGAACGGAATTGGATGAAGGCGGGAAAGCACCGACAGTCTTGATTCCGGAAGAAATTGTAGCCAATCAGAGTTTGGACGTCGATACCGTAGCGGGCGCGACGATCACTTCCGCGGCGGTCATCAACGCTGTGAAAGACTGCCTGACGCAGGCAGGCGCGGATCCGGCGAACTGGATGAAGGAAGTCGCTTCTGAAGCACAGCAGGATCAGAGCGCAGACGTTGTCGTTGTTGGCGGCGGCGGAGCAGGCCTGGCGGCGGCGATCGCGGCTTCTCAGAAGGGCGCTAACGTTATCATCGTTGAAAAGAACGGTGAAGTCGGCGGCGATACCTTAGTCTGCGGCGCGATTTACAACACACCGGATGAACCTTTGCAGAACAAGGTAACGATGACGGACGCTGTGAAGACGACCGTTGAAAAAGCTCTGGCGGAAGATCCGATCAACGATGCGCATGCTGCTTTGCAGAAAGAAGTTCAGGCGCAGTGGGATGAATACAAGGCCAGCGGCCGTACCGATCTGTTCGATACGAAAGAATGGTATGCGCTGCAGACATGGATCAACGGCGATAAAGTCGGCGATCTCGATTTAGTCAAGGTTCTGTGCTACGATTCCTATGAAGGTCTGGAATGGATCGAATCACTGGGTATGGAATTCAGCGATATCATCGGCCAGGGCGCAGGCAGCTTGTGGCAGAGAACACATACGAGCACGATGCAGATGGGCACCGGCTTTATCTCCACGTATGTTGAAAACATTTTGAAAGATGAAAAGATTACCGTTCTGACCAGCAGCACCGCTGAAAAACTGGTTCAGGATGATGAAGGAAAAGTGACTGGCGTTGTCTGCAAGGACAAAGCGGGCAATGAATTCACCGTCAGCGCGAACATGGGCGTCGTTCTGGCAACCGGCGGTTTCGCAGCCAACAGCAAGATGGTTCAGGAATACAACACCTCCGGCAAGTGGAACGATTTGAGCAAGGTCATGACGACCAACCGTTTCAGCTGCTCGCAGGGCGACGGCATCTCGATGGCACTGGAAGTCGGCGCTTCCTTAACCGATATGGAACAGATTCAGCTGCTGTACCTGGGCAACGTAAAAGATGGCCAGCTGACGAAATATCCGCCGCGTGACGTCAACGGCACCGATCAGATTATCTTCATCAACAAAGAAGGCAAGCGTTTCGTTCGTGAAGACGGCCGTCGTGACGAGATCTGTCTGGCTGTTATGGCGCAGACCGATTCGATGTTCTACATGCTGGAATCCGGCGACGGCGCGGGCTATGTTGACATTACCGACCCGAACTGGCGTTCAGCCGACGGATTTACGTTTGATTATTTGAAAGAAAACGGGTATATTTTAGTTGCGGATACATTGGAAGATCTGGCTTCTCAGATGGGCATTGACGCCGCGACGTTAAAAGAGACTGTTGACAGCTTCAACGCGGCTGCGGATGGCGGAACTGACGAATTCGGCAGAACGCTGTACTCCACAAAGCTCGAGAACGGACCATGGGTTGCGACAGCTCGTCAGGCTTGCGTCCATCATACGATGGGCGGCGTGACGATCGACACGGAAACCCGTGTTCTGAACGAAGCAGGCCAGCCGATTTCCGGTCTGTATGCAGCAGGCGAAATCACCGGCGGCATCCACGGTGCTAACCGTTTAGGCGGCAACGCGGTTGTTGATACGGTTGTCTTCGGTAAGCTGGCAGGCGAAACGGTCGTCGCTGACGCGAAGTAGTCCTCCAGATAACCAATGATTAAAAAAAGCATCCATTTTGACCATGGATGCTTTTGCAGTGAAGGAGAGCAACGATGGATATTAAACAGCTGATCACATTTCGGACCTTAGCCCAGGAAAAAAACTACATGAAGACCTCGGAGAAATTGAGCTATGCGCCCTCAACCCTGGCCAAGCACATTCGTTCGTTAGAGGATGAATTGCAGGTTCAGTTGGTGGAATACCGCAATGGAAAAATTGAGCTGACCTATGATGGGAAGCGGTTTATGCGCTACGCTGATGAGATGCTCAGTGTGTATTTCAAATTGCAGTATGAATTTGATCAGACGAAATCAGCGATCGGCACGATCCGGGTCGCAGGGGGCGAGCTGATGGTCGGTTTCGCATTCGGCGATTTCTTCGCGGCGGTGGAAAAGACGCAGCCGGAGCTGACGCTGCAGGTCAACGCGATCTGCTGCGCACGGGTGCCGGAATGGCTGAATCAGAACGAGGTGGACATCGGGTTTGTTCAGATGCTCAATACTCAGGAAAGCGAAGGGCAGCAGATCGTTCCGCTGTTTCAGGAACGGCTGTGTTTAATGACGTCGCCGAATCACCGGCTGGCGCAGCAGGAGGAAGTGCATCTTGGCGATTTGAACCGGGAGAATTTCTCCTATACCTATGAGGACTGCTGTTTCACCGACGAGTTCCGCCGGTGTCTGACCCAAAATGGCGCACGCCCGGCCTCGGAGTTATTCTTAGGCAGTATCCATGCCGTTATCAACACCGCCAAGGATGATAATCGGATCTGCCTGATTCCTTATGTCTGCGTGCCGAAAGTGCGGCAGATGGGACTGGTGCAGCTGAACTGGGGCGATCCGTTTGTTATTTACGACGTGATTCTGATTCAGAAAGGCGTCTACCGCAGCACCGGCATTAACAATTTGATCGAACAGGCCAAGGCGTATGCGGCGCAGGTGAAGAAAAATCCGGAGACCTCGCAGATCCAGCTGCTTTAAGCGGTTTGACGCTTCATGCATCCTGACGACAAGCTTTAAACTTTGATATTAAAGAAAGATCCTGCAGCGGGGATCTTTCTTTGTATCTTGAGTTCTTGTTTTTTTCAATGGAAGGAGAAGCAAGGTAAAACACGGGGGAGAATAAAAAATCTCAGGAAATTCTATAAAAGCTGAATCATTGATTGAAAATCGAATTTAATAGGTCTATAATGGTAAAAATATATAAGGGATAAGAAAAGGGGGACTCAAAGCTATGACACAGACGAAACGCCTGAACAAACAAGAGCTTCGCCGCATCAATCTCCGCTGGATCTGGAATTCTCAGATTGGATGGAACTACGAACGCATGCAAGGATTGGGCTATTTGACAACCATGCTTCCGCTGATTGAAAAGCTGTATGGGGACCAGCCGGCGCTGAAGAAAAAAGCGCTGCAGGCGCATTCTGTCTTCTTCAACACCACGCCGGCCATGGGGGATATCATCGTTGGAATGAACGTTGCGATTGAGGAAGAAATGCAGGAAAACGGCGCGGGTATCGACGTCGCGTCTTCGATGAAGACTGCGCTGATGGGACCGTTCGCTGGTGTTGGGGATACGATTTTCAGCATGATTCCGGGCGCGGTGTTCGGCTCGATCGCGGCGACCATGGCCAAGGAAGGCAGCGTCGTCGGCATCATGATCTGGGAAATCTGGCTGATCGGCGTCCTGCTGCTGCGGTTCAAGTTGTACGACATCGGTTATCAACAGGGGGCTAAAATCGTCAATACGCTTTCCGGGATTAAAGAAACGATCACAGCTTCAGCGTCGGTGCTGGGGTTGACCGTGGTCGGCGGCATGATCGCCACGATGGTGAAATTTCCGCTGAAGACGCTGACGGTCAGTCTGGGCACAGATCCGAAGACCGGAGAAATGCTGCTGCAGGAATTCCCGCTTCAGAAATACATGGATTCAATTATGCCGGGGTTGATGCCGGCGTTGTTCGCAGTATTGTGCTACTGGATGCTGGGAAAGAAATGGATGAATTCCAACCGCCTGATTATCACGGTGTTGGTGCTGGCGATCGTGCTGGCGTCGTTGGGGATTGTAGAAGTATAAACTGAATTATAATAAAGGAATTGGCCTGACATTATTGAATGTCAGGCTTTTTTTCGGGATTAATCCGAAAATAAGCTTCTTTCAATTAGGAAGAAGCTGCTAAGTGGCTGAAGGCGCATCCCAGTCCTGCGGAACAGGGCAGGTCAAACAGAACAGGTCAATACAAAAAAGATCCGGCAGAGAAAGCCGGATCGTTGATTAGAAAGCGTTTAACGCAGATACAATTCGTAATATTCGTCATAGGTCAGACCGGAATCATGCACCTTGGTCGCCAGCTCGACGCCCAGGTAGCGATAATGCCAAGCTTCATAGTTGTAACCGGTGATCGTTTCCTTCCCTTCCGGATAACGCAGGATCCAGCCGAAGCGGTGCGCATTTTGCTGCATCCATTGGAATGCTTCGGTATCGGCGAACTTGGACAGCTGCGCGCCGGTGGCAGCCATATCGACGGTCAGTCCTGTCTGATGCTCGGAGAAACCCGGCCGGGCTGAAATTGAGTCCGCCCACTCCTGACCTTTAGAATTGACGTAGCCGTTGTACAGATCGACCTGATACTGATAATCGCGGTAAGAGGAGGAGGCATACATCTTCGGCTTGCCGCCGGCGTTCAGCTCGTCGCACATCGCGGCCATCGCATCCGCCGCTTCCTGGCGCAGGTAACAATCTTTCGCGGCATAGGTCAGGCTTAACGGCACCAGATCATCCGGAGCGTAGTTTTCACCGAGGTAATAGCGCTTGTTCACGATCATGCTGACATCCTTCGCGTCGGAAGCCGACGTGCTGTCATACCAATGGACGTAGCTGCCGCTCAGCTCAAAATGATTCTCACTGTTGACGTCGCGATGATCGGTGCAGTCCTGGATATAAGCGTCGACATCGCTGACATAATCAAACACCAATAACGGCGTGATCTCCCAGAAATTCAATTTCTCAAACAATTTCAGACAGGAGTCCTCGGGATAATTCCGGGCCCGCAGGCGATCGTAAAGCCGTGTGTCGTCTTCGCTCAGCGAATCGGTGACCAGATACAGCCGCAGATAATCTTTATTGAAGTTCTCAGATGCCAGCGCGGCGTTGAGATTGTCGGAATACAGCTTATCATTGAGAATCGTTTTGGTCAGCTTCTGCCGCTTGATCATCGCGATGCTTTCTTTGGAATAGCCCAGGCTTTTCAGCTTGTTATCGGTTGTAATTTTCGGAATGGTCGTGAGAGAGAAGACCAGCACGATCGCCGCGGCGATGCCGATCAAGCCGTAAAGTACGGATTTGCGGATCCGTCTGCGCCGTCTGCGCTTAACCCTGCGCTTTTTCACGGGTGGTTTTGTTGCCATGATCAAAAACTCCTTTCATTCATCTCAGGACGGATAAAATAAATTCCATGGAACGCTGTTTGGCGGAGGACAGGTAAACGTCATCGTTTCCTGTGTTACCGGATGACGCAGCGTCAGCGATACCGCCCACAGCGCGATCTGCTGCCCGGGACGAGCCTGCGGATTGTAGCGCTGATCGCCCCACAAGGGGGTGCGGCGGCTGGCAAACTGCACGCGGATCTGATGCGGCCGGCCGGTTTCCAACTGGATCTCAGCCAGCGTCAGTCCATCTTTTTCACCCTGGATTTGATAGCTTAGAATTGCTTCTTTGGCTTTCGGCGTGTTGGGTGCGGCCGTGCGCACAGTATTGGTCTTTTCATTTTTAATCAGCCAGTCTTTCAACGTCGCTGAAGCGGCGTGAGGACGCCCGCATAAAATGGCTTGGTAGGTTTTCTTCAAGCCGCGGGTGCGGACCTGATCGCTGAGCCGGGAAGCAGCTTTGGAGGTTTTGGCAAACACCATGACCCCGCCGACCGGGCGATCCAGCCGATGAACTAAACCGAGGTAGACGTTGCCCAGTTTCTGATACCGCTCTTTTAAGTCCTGCTTTAATAGCGTTAAGAGATCCGGATCCCGGCTGTCGTCGGCCTGCACTGCCATGTTGACGGGCTTGACGACGACCAGCAGGTGATTATCCTCATAAAGAATTTTGAACTTCATCGTCTTCGTCGCTCCACGCGCCGTAAATTCCGCACGGCAGGATCATGTGATCCTGAGTGATCGGCAGCCCGACTTCCCCGGCGAACACATAACCATTCGGATGACAGTGCAGCACGGTTGTGCGCAGAATATTTTCCAGAACGATGGAGGAAAAACCGGTCGTATAGGAATTGACGAGCAGAAACAGCGCGTCGTCGTCCAGAATCTCCAGGCAGGCGTTCACTAATTCGTTGATCTGATCCTCCAGCTTCCACACTTCGCCATTCGGCCCCCGGCCATAGGACGGCGGATCCATCAGAATGCCCTGATAGGTATGACCGCGGCGCTTTTCGCGCGCGACAAATTTCAGGACGTCGTCGACGATAAAGCGGATTGTACGGTTTTCCAGATGGGACAGCGCCATGTTTTCCTTGGCCCACTGAACCATGCCCTTGCTGGCGTCGACATGCACGACTTCATCGGCCCCGGCGCTGGCGCACGCCATCGTCGCTCCGCCGGTGTAGGCGAACAGGTTCAGGATCCGGACCGGCCGGCCGTCGGCTTTGGCCTTGCGGATTTTACTCTGCATCCAATCCCAGTTGACTGCCTGCTCCGGGAACAGCCCGGTATGCTTGAAGCCGGTTGGGGAAACCTTAAAGGTCAGCTCTTTATACGATACCGTCCAGGTTTGCGGGACGGCCTGCTTGAATTCCCAGCTTCCTCCGCCCCGGTTTGAACGGTGATAATGCGCATGCACGCGGTTCCATCCGGCGTGCTCCGTGCGCTTCCAGACCGCTTGGGGATCTGGCCGGCGCAGTATGATATTCTGCCAGCGCTCGAGCTTTTCACCGTCGCCCGCGTCGCAGCATTCGTAATCTTTCCATTGATTTGCAATTCGTTTCATCCTTTTGATTCTCCTTATTTGTACATTATAGCATGGCTTGAAGGGAATCGCGGAGAATGCTGGAAAAATTAAGAAAGTTGAAAAAATAGTTCACCTCCGTGTCAGAGTTTGATAAAATAAAAAGCATCGAGGTGATTGCGATGATGATTCGCTGCAGTGAAAAACATCGGCAGGAATGTCTGGATTATCTGAGGCAAAGCCCGTCGCTGAATTTGTTTTTGATCGGGGACATTGAGAACTATGGATTCAATCAGGGGTTTCAAACTGTTTTTATTGATAAAGATGAATTTGTACATGGCATTTATCTGGTGTATTATCATAACCTGGTGATCGCCAGCGAAGAAAATCGCGTCGACTCGCAGTTTGTCGAACGGCTGGTTCAAGAATATGAAATTCAGGCGATTCAAGGGCGTAAAGAGGTGCTGGATGGGCTGGCGCTGGATGCCTTCAGCCGTGAGGAATGCTTGTTTTGCGAATTGGACGCGCTGACAGCGGAACCGGTATCGGATCCGCAGATCCGCCAGGCCCAGCCGCAGGATGCCCAGCGGATAAAAGGGCTGCTGGAAGAGGTGTTCCAGACGGACAACGAAGCGGCGATGATTGCACACCGGATTGAAACACGGGAAGGCCGCCATTTCCTGATTGAGCGGGGCGGCCAGGTGATCTGCCAGGCCAACAGCACAGCGGAAACCGCAGAAGCGGCGATGATCGGCGGCGTGGCGACACGCGCGGACTGTCGGCGTCAGGGGTTAGCCAGCGCGGTGATGACGGCGCTGTGCGGACAGTTGCTAAGTGAAGGTAAAAAACCATGCCTGTTCTTCGAAAACGAGGAAGCGGGAAGAATTTACAGCCGGCTGGGCTTTGTGCCGATCGGCCGCTGGACATTGATGCTGCGTCAGAAGGAAGGATCGCGTTGACCTTCCTTTTCCTTTCCGGCGAAGCGATGAAGGCTTAGAATGTTGCGGCAATCTGGGAAAGCCTTAGAGGCGACACCTTTTAGCCGGAGCCCATTCCGCCGGGAAAATGAAAATTCTGAAACCCGCAGCTCGGGGATAGAAATGACTCGCGTTTCATGTATAATATAGAAAGTCTGAATCAACAATTTGAAATTCAGGGATTTTACGGGGAGTTGAATCGAGGCTTTGAGGAAAATTGAATCTCGTGGCTTAAAATAAGGAACGATTTCATGATCCAAGTCCGTGAAAATCAGCTTAAAGAAGAGAAAAGCAGAGGTGGCGAACAATGGTTTTAATTGAGATGCTGAATGAAAATCAGAAAAAGGCCGTGCTGACGTCCAGCCAGTATGTCCGGATTATCGCGGGGGCCGGCAGCGGCAAGACGCGCGTGCTGACGATGCGGATCGCGCATTTGATCGAGCAGTGTCATGTCTGGCCGAATAAAATTCTGGCGATCACCTTCACCAACAAGGCCGCCAACGAAATGAAGGAGCGCATCCGGCAGATGCTTCCGGAACAAGGTAACGCCGTGTTCATTTCAACCATTCACTCGCTGTGCGTGCGGATTTTGCGCGAGGATATCCCGGCGATGGGCATGCCCCGCAACTTCACGGTCATGGACGCCGATGATCAGCGCAGCATTCTGAAGGAAGCCTACAAGGAATTCGGTCTGGATAAGCAGACCTATACCTTCGGTTCGATGCTGGACTACATTGCCAATAACAAAGCCGCTGAGATCAGCCCGGAGCGGGCCTATGTGTTCGCCGGCGATCTGCGCGGGGAAAACGACAAGGCGAAGGTCTACGAATATTACGTCAACCGTCAGCAGGCGATCTACGCGCTGGACTTCGACGATCTGCTTCTGTATACCGTGCGGATGTTCCGCCAGTTTGCGGAAATTCAGGCCAAGTGGGTGCAGCGTTTCCATTATATCCACGTCGACGAGTTCCAGGATATCGACAAGATCCAGTACGATTTGATCCAGCTCTTGGCCGGCAACGACAACTCTGTCTATGTCGTCGGTGATCCGGATCAGACGATTTACACCTGGCGCGGGGCGGACGTCAACATCATCATGAATTTTGAAAAAGATTACCAGCCATGCGAAACCATCGTTCTGAATGAAAACTACCGTTCGACCCCAAGCATCCTGAACGGCGCCAACGCGCTGATTCACAACAATCGCAACCGTGTGGAAAAGGATCTATTTACCAGCCGGCCGGACAACGGCGCGATCACGCACTATTCCAGCGCCGGGGAAGAATATGAAGCAACCTGGATTGCCTGCAAGATCAACGAGCTGCACAAGCAAGGCCAGCGCTACCGCGACTGCGCGATTCTCTACCGTTCCAACTACCTCTCCCGCGCGCTTGAAAAAGCGATGATCGAGCAGCGGATTCCGTATGTGATCTACGGCGGCATCAAGTTCTACGAACGGGCGGAAATCAAGGACGCCCTGTGCTATCTGCGGATGGTGTGCGGCAGCGACGATCTGGCGCTGATGCGGATCATCAACGTTCCGCGGCGGGGGCTGGGCAACAAGACGATGGACACGATCGTGCAACGGGCTCGGGAAACGGGCAAGACGATGTACGAGGTTATCCGCGATGAAAAGGTTGTCAGCGGCAAGGCCCAGACAACGATCGACAACTTTGTTAAAATGGTGGAAAAGTGGAAGAATCTGGCGCCTTCGACACCGATCAGCCGGCTGCTGGAAATGATCCTGCTGGACAGCGGCTACCGTTCGATGCTGGAAGCGGATAAGGAAAATGAGCGGCTGGAAAACCTGAAGGAACTGATCACCGATATTGAAAGCTATACGGTCAATTACCCGGACAGTTCACTGGAAGAATACCTGCAGCTGGTTTCGCTGTATGGCGATAAAGGCGCGGAGGACGGCGGCGATCACGTTCAGCTGATGACGGTTCACGCGGCGAAGGGGCTGGAATTCGATACGGTCTTTGTCTACGGGATGAGCGAAGGGATTTTCCCGAACGACCGCGCGATGCAGGAAAGCCAGCTGAAAGGGCTGGAGGAAGAACGCAGGCTGGCGTACGTCGCCTTCACGCGTGCCCAGAACAAGCTGTATCTGACGGAAAGCTCAGGCTTCAGCTACATTTTAAGCCGGATTAAAGTGCCGTCGCGGTTTATCAAGGAAATCGATCCGCAATATATCGAACACATCGGCGCGACCTTCGATACCGGCAAGCCGAAGGAAATCAAGCTGCACTCCGCGCTGTTTGAGGACGAAGCGCCATTTGAGGAAAGAATCGCCTCCAAGCCGCGGACGAAGTGGAAGAAGGGCGATCACGTCCGCCATGCCGCTTTCGGCGAGGGCGTCGTGCTGGAATACAGCGAAGGCATGCTGAAAATCGCGTTTGCCTTTCCGTTCGGCGTGCGCAAAATCATGGCGACCCATCCATCGATCCAGAAAGCTGAGGAAGTTGAATAATCCTTTCCTCGCGTCAGGCTGAATCGGCAGCTGCCGGCTTGCGGCAGAATCGAAGCGAGAGCCTGCGTCGCGACTTGGGGAAAAGCGAGAATTCCATGGGCATTC
The DNA here is from genome assembly GCF_986127675.1 of Holdemania sp. NCBI lineage: Bacteria > Bacillati > Bacillota > Erysipelotrichia > Erysipelotrichales > Erysipelotrichaceae > Holdemania > Holdemania sp. The sequence goes on from NZ_CFQZWI010000043.1 coordinate 11,624, forward strand.
CAAGGCGGTGTAAGCTGCGTCAGAAGCTGGATTGAACGCAAAATTTGGATTGAATGCAGAAAAACAGAAGACCCTCCGCGCTCCTGGAATCAGGGAAACCGGAGGGTTTTTATGTCGTTTTTGACGGCGCTCTTTTTTTCTCTCTTAGCATGAGTGAGTGATAGGCTCTGGGAAACAAGGGGTGAGGGGCACGGCGCGGCTGCGGATTCGATCCGATAAATTTGCCGAGCTTCCGTTACGGATCTGATCGCGGGAGTCCGCTGTGAGGAAGCGGGATGTAAAAGAAAAGTGAAAAGAAGCGGCCGGGGAACGATTAGATTGCGTAAACTTGGTAAAGATGATGAAGAAAACATTTGTTCTTATGCTATAATAAACTGGATATTTCAGGAGGTACAGTGATGAGCGAAGATCGCATTCTTGCGCTGCGCAGGCAGCTGAATCAATATAACTATGAATATCATGTGCTGGACCATCCGACCGTCAGCGATGCGGAGTACGACCAACTGATGCGGGAGCTGATCACCCTGGAGCAGCAGCATCCCGAACTGTTCGATCCCAACTCCCCAACCCAGCGCGTCGGCGGTCAGGTGTTGGAAGAATTTAATAAGATTACGCATAAACGTCCGATGCTTTCGTTAGGCGACGTCTTCAACAAGGAAGAACTTTTTGAATTTGCCCGCAAAGCGGAAGCCGAAGTCGGTCCGGTGGAATATTGCTGCGAATGCAAAATCGACGGTCTGGCGATGTCGCTGAATTACCAGGGCGGCCGGTTTCAGTATGCCGTGACCCGCGGCGATGGGGTCGTGGGCGAGGACGTGACGCATAACGTCCGCACGATCAAGTCGATTCCAATGGAAATTGATTATGAAGGCGAGCTGGAAGTCCGCGGCGAGGTCTACATGCCGAAGGCCAGCTTTGAACGCTTAAACCAGAAGCGCCGGGAAAACGGAGAGGAAGAATTTGCCAATCCACGCAACGCGGCGGCCGGCTCGATCCGGCAGCTGGACTCAAAAGTTGCGGCTTCCCGCGGTCTGGACGCTTTGTGGTACCACGTTCCGCAGGGGCCGCAGTTGGGACATCATCAGCACTCACAATCGCTCGATTTCATCCACAGCCTGGGCTTCCGGATCAATCCGCTGAACCGGCTGTGCCGCAATATGGAGGAAGTGTGGCAGTTTGTCGAGGATCTGACGTTAATGCGCAGCGATCTGCCGTATGAGATCGACGGCATCGTCATCAAGGTCAACGATTATGAAAAGCAGCAGCAGTTAGGCTTTACGGCGAAAACCCCGAAGTGGGCGATCGCGTATAAATTCCCGGCAGAGGAAGCGGTGACGCGGCTGGAAAACATCTTCGTCACGGTTGGCCGAACCGGCAAGATCACGCCGAACGCCCAGTTGACGCCGGTGCGTCTGGCAGGGACAAGCGTTGGTTTCGCGCAGCTGCACGATGAGGATATGATTAAGGATAAGGATATCCGGATCGGCGATTACGTTGTCGTCCACAAGGCCGGCGATATCATCCCGGAAATTGTCGCGAGCGTGCCGGAAAAACGCGATGGCTCGCAAGTGCCGTATGTTTTTCCAAAGGTTTGTCCGGTCTGCGGGATGCCGCTTGTCCGTTATCCCGACGAAGCCCATCACTTCTGCATCAACAACGACTGTCCGGCGCGGGTTGTCGAGTCGATCGCTCACTTCTGCAGCCGCGACGCGATGAATATCGACGGACTGGGCGTCAAACGCGTGGAGCTGTTTCATTCTCAGGGATGGCTGAACACCGTCGAGGATATTTACAATCTGAAGGATCACTACGACGAAATTCTCGAAACCCCGAAAATGGGAAAGAAAAGCGCCGATAACCTGTTGGAAGCGATTGAGAATTCGAAGCAGAATTCACTGGAGAAGCTGTTGTACGGTTTAGGCATCCGCCAGATCGGCGAGAAGGCCGCGAAGATTCTGGCCTACCGGTTTGAAACGATGCAGGCCCTGATGCAGGCAACCTATGAAGAACTGGAAGAAATCAAGGACATCGGCGCGATCACCGCCCAGACTGTGCTGGACTTCTTCCATGATGAAGCCAATCAGCATTTGATCGAAGCCCTGATCGGCCACGGTTTGAATATGATTTGTCTGAAAGAGGAACAGGTGGAAACGATCTTCACTGGCAAGACCATCGTACTGACCGGCACCCTGGCGACGATGACCCGGCCGGAAGCTCAGGCGTTGCTCGAGCATCTGGGCGCTACGGTGTCCGGCAGTGTTTCCAAACGCACTGATTTTGTGATCTATGGCGAAAACGCCGGCTCCAAGCTGACGAAAGCCCAGAGTCTGGGCGTCGCGACGATGACGGAAAGCGAATTCATGGAAGAGGTCAACCGCCATGCGGAATAACCGCTGGGGCTTGATTTTGCTGGCGCTCAGCCTGACGCTGAGCCTGGTCGGCTGCTCCCCGAAAGCGCCGGAGGAAACCGGCGACGGCACGGTGATCAGCAGCTATTCCTCAGACGATTACCAGACGCTGCTGCCTCACGAACTGTCCGAAGGCCGGTATTGGCGGGGCAACACGAACAGCCGCTTTGATTTGATGCAGATGCCGAAAGAGCTGATCGAATTAAGCAAGCAGCACTTTCCGGTCAAGGACAATTATCTGCAGGCCGGACAGATCTTGAAATATGAGGATATTCAGGAGCTGCAGCGCTATGAAAGCAGCGATCACTCCTATGGACTCAATCCCAGCGGCAACTTTGAGATCAGCGATGCGATTATTCTGGAACGGCCATACATCGTCTACGGCATCGTTGAGATCGATTTCATCGCGAAGGAAGACCAGAAAACGCTCAACGGCATTTCGGTCGGCATTCTGATGAACAGCTCTGTGACCAGCGGCGACAGCACCGTGGAAATCCCGCAGGACAAGCTGTATACCTATGCCAGCACGATCGGCCGCAAACTGGAACGCTACTTCCGCAACAAAGCCGAAGTCGACGCTGATCTGCCGATCTATATCACGTTTTACAGTTCAAATTCAACCAGTTCCAGCGTCCCGGGAGCATTCATCGGTCAGGGGCTGTTTACCAGCCGCAGCGGCCAGTTCACGCCGATTGAGGAACAATGGGTGCTGATCCCGAGCGATCAGGCGACAGCGCTGGACGGCGTGTTGTCGTCCCAATTCAGCACGGTCAAGGCCGGCGTCAAGGATTTCATGCCGGAAAATGTCAATATCATCGGTAAGGCCCGCTACACTAACGACACGGCGGACTATCTCAAGATTACCGTGACCGTTCAGGCCAAGAGCTACACGGAGATCTACTCTCTGATGCAGCTGCTTAACGAGCTGTCGGCCAATTTCTCCAGCACCGACATGGAGCTGATCATCGTGATCAAGCAGCTGGAAGAAACCGTGATGATTCTGCACCGCGAAAAAGGCACGATGAAAACCACGGTGCTGGATATCAGCTGACCTCTGTTTGAAAAGCGCGGCCCTTGACAAGCCAGCTAAAAAAAGCAAGGCTGAAACGCTCTGGCGGAAATAAAAGAAACAACTGAAAAAAGAAACAGTAAAAGAAGAAACAGTAAAGGAAGAAGCAAAGAAGGAGAAGAAGGATGGAAGAAATCAAAGATCCCGCTTATTTTAAAGAATTAGCGCACCGGTTGATGTTCGATCTCAGCGACGCGGAAGCCGCTGATATCGCGGCCGAATTCGAAACGTTGAACAAACAGCTGAGACTGCTGGAAAGCATCGACACGACGGGGGTGGAACCGATGGTCTACCCGTTTGAAACACCGACGAATTATCTGCGCGAGGATGTCGTCGATCATGTGATCAGCCGTGAAGACGCGCTGGCCAACGCGCCGAAAGTCAGAGAATGCCACATTGTGGTTCCGAAGGTGGTGAAGTAAAATGGCAACGATGAGTGAATTAAAAGCGACGACGACCGCCCGCGAACGGGTGGAAGCGGCTGTAGCCAAAGCGCAGGCTTCCCAGCCGCGGCTCAATGCGGTGGTGACGTTCGTCGACGTTGAAGATCAGCTGGCGGCGCTGGATACGATCCCGGATGGTCCGTTTCACGGCATGCCGGTGGTCTTAAAGGATAACGTCTGTACGCGCGGCGTCCGCACAACCGCTTCCAGCAAGATTCTGGATAACTATGTTCCGGTGTATAACGCACACATCGTCGACAAGCTGAAGGCAGCCGGCGCTGTGGTGATCGCCAAAGCGTCGATGGACGAGCTGGCGATGGGCGGCACTAATTTAACGGCGGCGACCGGCCCGGTGTATAATCCATATGACCGTACCCGCATGGCGGGCGGCTCCTCCGGCGGCAGCGCAGCGTTAGTCGCGGCGGGTGTCGTTCCGTTTGCGGTCGGCTCCGATACTGGGGATTCTGTGCGCAAACCTGCGTCGTTCTGCGGTGTTCTGGGCATGAAGCCGACCTATGGCCGGATTTCCCGCTATGGCATCATTCCTTATTCCTCTTCGCTCGATCACGTCGGCTATTTCACGCGCAGCGCGCTGGATGCGGCCGAGGCCTTAAAAGTGCTGGCCGGCCGGGATGATCGCGACATGACCTCGGCTGACAGACCGGTGCCGGACTACGCGGCAGCGCTGAACAGCGAGATTAAGGGACGACGCGTCGCAGTATTTAAAAACGTGATCGACGCGCTGGCCAATCCGGAAGTGAAAGCCCTGTTTGAAAAGACCGTCGAAGCTTTAAAAGCGAAGGGCGCAGTAGTGGAAGAAGTCAGTCTGCGCGAGGATCTGTTGAAAGCGATTCTGCCGGCTTACTACTTAATCGCCAACTGCGAAGCGACGGCCAATCACTCCAATCTGGACGGCATCCGGTTCGGCGTTCAGCAGCCGGGCAGCAGTATGGAAGAAATCATGATTCAGTCGCGCACCAAGGGCTTCGGCTCGTTGATTCGCAAGCGGTTTGTCATTGGCAGCTACGGTCTGTTTGTCGAAAATCAGGAAAAGCTGTTCCGCCAGGCGCAGCGGGTGCGCCGCCTGATCGTCGAGAATGTCGCGGAGGTTATGAAGGATTACGATATTCTGATCGCGCCCGCCAGCAGCGATGTCGCGCCGAAGCTGGACGATCACTCCCGTGACGAATTGTCCGACGGTTATCTGATCGCGGAGAATCACATGGTCATCGGCAACTTTACCGGGTATCCAAGCTGTACGGTGCCGATGGGCTTGATCGAGGGGCTGCCGGTCGGCTTAAACATGACGGCGAAGGCCTGGGATGAACAGAGCCTGTTCGACTTTGCGGCGGCGATGGAAGATATCACCGGCCTGAAGGACGCCACAGCGGAGGGAATTGAATAATGGAATACGAAGTCATTATCGGAATTGAAATACATTGTGAGTTAAAGACCAAAACCAAGATGTTCTCCGGCGCTCCGGTATTGTTCGGCGCTCCGGCCAACACCTGCGTTAACGAGATTGATTTAGGCCATCCCGGCACGATGCCGTGTCTGAACAAGCAGGCCGTCGCGATGGCGGTGCAGGCCTGTACGGCGCTGAACATGGAGATCGATCCGCTGGTGCGGTTCGACCGGAAAAACTATTACTATACCGACCTGCCGAAAGGCTTCCAGATCACCCAGCAGTTCTACCCGATCGGCCGTCGCGGCCATGTCGAGATTGAAACGGAAAACGGGCCGAAGATCATCCGGATTGAACGGCTGCACATGGAAGAAGATACAGCGAAGCAGTTCCACTATGACGCCGGTACACTGATCGATTTCAACCGCGCCGGTACACCGCTGGTGGAAATCGTATCGGAACCGGATATCCGCAGCGGCAGAGAAGCGATGGCATATGTCGAAAAGCTCAGACAGACACTGTATTATCTGGGCGTTTCCGACGTCAAGATGGAAGAAGGCTCGATGCGCTGCGACGTCAACATCTCGCTGCGTCCGGTCGGAACTGAGAAATTCGGCGTTAAGACGGAAATTAAAAACCTCAATTCCATCAGCAACGTCCAGAAAGCGGTCGAGTATGAAATTGAACGTCAGACACAGATCTTAAACGAAGGCGGTCAGGTCGTTCAGGAAACCCGCCGTTTCGACGAGGCGTCGCGCACGACGATCTCAATGCGGAAAAAGGAAGGTGCTGTGGATTACAAATATTTCCCGGAACCGAATATTTTCCCGATCCAGCTCGATCCGGAGTGGATTCGTCAGCTGCAGGCCGCGATGCCGGAAATGCCGGAAGTTCGCCAGGCCCGGTATGCCGAGCTGGGGCTGCCGGAAAATGATATCGCGCTGTTAGTCGCAAATAAGGAGTTGGCCGATTATTACGATCAGGTCATGAAGCACACGCAGCACGCCAAGATCGCTGCCAACTGGGTGATCGTCGAGCTGCCGGCCGGATTGACGAAGCTGAACACGAAGCTGGCTGAAAACCCAGTTGCGCCGCAGGCGATGGCTGAGCTGGTCAACATGATCGTCGGCGGAGAAATCTCCGGCAAGCAGGCGAAGATCGTCTTTGAGGAAGTGCTTCAGGGGAAGGATCCGAAGCAGGTCGCTCAGGAAAAAGGCATGAAACAGCTGTCCGATTCCTCCGCGCTGATCGCGCTGATCAATCAGGTTTTGGATGAACAGCCGCAGTCGATCACAGACTATAAAAACGGGAAGGACCGCGCCGTCGGCTTCCTGGTCGGTCAGGTCATGAAAAAGTCCAAAGGCCAGGCCAATCCGGCGATGACCAACAAGCTGATCGTCGAGGAATTGAAGAAAAGAATCTGATTGAAGGGGGACATCCAGGCGTTACTGACGCTTTCGGTGTCCTTTTTCTTACAAAAAACGCAGGGTTCAGGAAATGACTGGTCAAATCCCTTCTTTTCCTGTAAAATAGTAAAAGATAAGGAGTGAAGGACTTTGTCTGAACAAAAGAAAACAGTGAAGAAGAAACCGGCCGCGGCGCCGGCAAAGAAACATAAAACGAAGAAGAATGATAAATCCACAATGATTTTGATTGTGGGCTTGGTACTGATCGCGATTCCATGCGCGATTCTGGGATGGATTTTGATCAGCGCGTCCATGGATACGGGGAAGCCGATCAACGGCGATCGGTTCAAGGGCGATCTGGATCCGGCGATCACCAAGGATCAGCTGTCGGAAATCGAAAGTCGGATCAAGGCTGAAAACCAGGTGGAGAAGGTCACTGTGGAACTGACGACGGCGACGCTACGGGTGTATGTTGATACCGTGGATTCGATCAGCGATGAGGAAGCGAGTGCTTTGTCGGAAACGGCGTACAATGATGTGACGGCGGTGCTGAATGAAGGGACTTACTTTACGGCGTCGAATGGCAAGAAGATGTATGACCTGGAAGTGCATGTCTACAACAATGTTGATAAATCGGGGTCCGAGGATTATGTGTATGTGATCCGCGCGAAAAACTCCAGTATGGAACAGGCTGCGACGCAGATCGTCTCAAAACCGCTGGATGCCGATCTGGCCCGGCAGCTGCGCGAGGAACTGGCAGAAAAGCGGAATCCTCAGGCGGCGAAGGATGACGATGACGAGGTCGTTGGCGGCGAGGATACGGAAGCGCAGGACGACACGAAGGAATAAAGGGCGGAAGCCCTTTTTCGTTTTTGGATCGGTGTCAGGGCTTGAGGTTTGGTTGTTTCATCGTTGCGATGCGCTGAAATTATGATTCAGAAAGGGGAACGGAGAATGGCATTAAAGAAGAATGATGTGTTTACAGGAGTAGCTGTCGACTATACGTTTGATGGACTGGGGGTAGTTCGTCATGAAGGATTGTGTTTCTTCGTGAAGGATTTATTGAAGGGGGAAAGTGCGGAGATCGGGGTGACGGCCGTGAAGAAAAACGTGGGTTATGGCCGGGTGATCCGGCGCTTATCCGAGAGTCCGCAGCGCGTTGAGCCGCGTTGCCCCGTTGCGCGTCAGTGCGGAGGCTGTCAGCTGCAGATAATGGGGGCTGAGCTGCAGGCAGAGTTTAAGCGCCATCGGGTTGCGGATTGTTTCCAGCGGATCGGACATCTGGACGTGGAGGTTCAGCCGGTGTTGTCGATGGAATTTCCCTGGAACTATCGTAATAAGGTGCAGGTGCCGGTGGGGGTCAACCGGGATGGAAAACTGGTCTGCGGCTATTATCGTAGTCATTCGCATGATATTGTGGATTTTGACGAATGCTGCCTGCACAGCGAACTGGAGAATCAGATTTTGAGATCGCTGCGGTCCTGGATTGAGGAAGCGGGCGATCCGGCGCAGCTGCGGCATTTGTTGATCAAGCATGCGTTTAAGACAGGGCAGGTCATGGTTGTGTTAATCGCGAAATCGGAAAGACTGAAAGGGAAAGACGAACTGATAGAGCGTTTGACTGTGGCGTATCCGCAGATTCGCAGCATCATCCTGAATGTGAACGAGCGTGAGGATAATGTGATTCTGGGGGATCGGGAGATCGTGTTGTGGGGATCGGCTTCGATTGAGGAAGAGTTGTTGGGGCTGCGATTCCAGATTTCGGCGAAGTCGTTTTATCAGATTAATCCGGTCCAGACGGAAGTGTTGTATACGAAGGCGATCGAGCTGGCTGGTTTAACCGGGGAGGAAACGGTGATCGACGTGTATTGCGGCACAGGCACGATTGGATTGAGTGCGGCCCGGAAGGCGAAGCGGGTGATCGGCATCGAGATTGTTCCTTCGGCGGTGGAGGATGCGAAGAGGAACGCGGTCCGCAACGGGATCGCCAACGCGGAGTTTATCTGCGGCGATGCGGGAGTGTGCACGGCGCAGTTGTTGGAGCGGAGGATTCAGCCGGATGTGGCGATCGTAGACCCGCCGCGCAAGGGACTGGACGGGGCGACGATTGATTCGTTGGTCAGGATGAATCCGAAGCGGATTGTGTATGTTTCGTGCGATCCGGCGACCTTGGCACGGGATTGCGCGGTGTTGAATGAGCGGGGGTATGGCGTGGAGGTTGTGCAGCCGGTGGATATGTTTCCGCAGACGACGCATGTGGAGACTGTGGCTTTGTTGGAGAGGAAAGGCTGTAAAACAAAGGGTTTCGGGGATTGGAGGCGGATATGTGGATGTGCTTTTGTGGTTGGTTAAGATGAAATATGTTTTCGGTTACCGTGGTGGGGTAAAGGAAATGAACGTTTTAGCAAAAGACTTGGAAGTTGGATTTTTATATTCAAATGTAAATTAAAGAAAATGTACAGTTATGGAGAAAAAGATGATGTTAACAAATAATCAAATCGGAAATGTAAGATCAGCATTTGAAAGTATTCTGAGAGCAGACTATATCAATATTAATGAAATCACCCAATTGAAAGATTTGGATAGTTATTATATTGATATGTTTGGAAATCTTAGTTTGTTATTGCAACGCCAAGATAATTATGCTGTAGGAAGGAGAGGAACGGGGAAAACTGCGTTATTATTGAGGGGATACTACGAATGTTTAAAAACAATATCCTCTAAGGTGAAAGGGGAGAGTGAGTATTTCGTTGATAAAAAAATATTACCAATATATATTGATCTTAGTAATTGCAATGAGATATTTAGTGATAATTCAGAATTAGTGTCTATTGAAATTCACATGGTACGTCAAATAATTCAATCTTTAAAGGCGCAATTAAGGTTAATGTTTGATGAGAAATTTCTCAATAAATTTAGAAAAGAAAACCAAGCGTTTGATGATCTTACGTTCATTGAAGATGCCTTATTAAATGGATTAGCTATTCAAAATTCAAGGAAATTGGATATTAATGATGAATATAAGAATAAAGTAGGTGAAAATTTTCAAGGTAAATTAAATCTATCTGGGGCTGAAATTAATGCAAATAGTTCGAATGAAATCGAAAATTCAAGTTCTATGACTTACAAACAAATAAGAGGTCTAGATATACAAAGTTTCTTGAATAAAATAAATGAAATACGTAACAAAGCAGGTATTGATGATATATATGTTTTTTTAGATGAGTTTTCGGACTTGAATGATACAGAACAAAGAATATTATCTGTACTAATTAAAAAGTTCTTAGGTTCTAAGGTCAATATGTTTTTTAAAATTGGTGTTATTACTGACAGATTTTCTTTTGGTGATAAAATAAGAATTGGACGAGATATATATCCGATACCTTTAGATCTGAATGAATTTGTTGAACGATTTGGTGGATTGACACCAACGCTAAAACGTATGCAATTATATATGGAACAGTTGATTGAAAAAAGGCTGTCTCTTTTTTGTCAAGGCTTATCATTTAATGATGTATTTGAAGGGTCAAAAGATTCAGTTACTGAGAGGATATCAACAGAGGCTATGGGAGTTCCAAGGAGTATTGGGTTAATACTTCAGAATGCTTGGATTCAAACGACAGCATCAAAGAATATCAAGAAAATAGGGATGCAGGAATTAAATTATGGAATTCGAGCAACCAGGAAAACTTATTTCAAACAATTTTCTGGCGCAATAAAAACTCAATTACTTTCAGGATTTTACATGGATATGTGGAGTGATATACTACAAAAAGCACTAGCTGAAAAACAAAAAAATTCAAGTAGACCTGCAAGTCATATTTTAATTGATCCAGTTCGTAAGGATTATATGAATATTTTTTGTGAATATTTTTTGACTCATTATTTAGAAGAAGGACGTTCATCTAAATATGGTGGTAATTACTCGTTATATTGTATTGATTATGATATATGTCAAGAAAATTCAATCAAGTTTGCATCTGATAAGGATGAGTATACATCAGTCAGATTTATCTATGATTCTGTTTTAAGCGAGTATGATGGTTATTTTATAAAAGACAAATTAAAAAGCTATAAATGTGAAACTTGTGGAAGAATTTATGAAGAAAATGAAGTGAGTCAAGCTAGAGTAAAGAGATGCTTTGATGACGACACAGTTTTAACTGAAATAATCCATAAAGATATTCCTGTTACAAAAGGAAATTATGTGGAAGTTGAGATAAAAATCTTAGGTTACATATCAGAGTTAGATTATGAACATGCGGAAAATGCTCGTCAAATATCAGATGCAGTTGGATGCAATTGGCAAAAAGTATCTAATTGGGGGTCAAAAGTTCTGGCAAAAAAAGGAATGATCCGGATTAGACAAGAAAGTAAAAATTTATATTATGGTATTTGAAATTATTGGTCAATAGTAAGAGTAAGTGTAGGTGAAGAGGAAAATGAGTTACGGGGCAGAGTAAAAGGGGAAACAGAGGAAAGCAAAATAAAAAAAGAACCAGATAATGAGGTAAAAGTGTTAAAATAACTGTAGAAACCAGATAAAAAAGAGATCGGA
>NZ_CFQZWI010000044.1:0-22470 GCF_986127675.1 Holdemania sp.
ATCTGATTCCCGCCAGACAGATCGGAATGAAGACCAGCGCCAGCAGCTCGCCCAGTCCGCCCCGCCGCAGAATATCGGTAATGCTGTGAGTGTTCAGCATGAACAGCAGCATCGCCAGAATCGCCGCGTAACCGCTGCGCTTGCTTACCTTATAGCTGCACAGACCGATCATCATCGTCGCGATCCAGACTAACCCGAACACATACTTCTTATACACCAGCACCGGAAGCATGCCGTCCGTCAACAGCGCGGCCGGCCAGTACAGAAAGAGGTTGCAGTAAAAGATCGGCGTCGGATATCCGAAATTGTAATTCTGATTCCAGAACAGATAGGGGTATTCGACGTTATTCTGCTGGGCCTCCATCAGGCTGATAATCCGGTTGATGTGGAAGCCGGTATCGGCGCCCAGATGAACCTGACCGTTGTTAAAGGGAAAACAGAAGAACGAAGCGATCAAGAACGAAACGAGCGCGATGATCAGAATTGTACCGGCCCACATCAGGATCGGTTTCTTTTTTTTTAGTTGAATCACGTGATTAATCATGGCTTTATATTTCATCATATTTCTTTTAAGTATCCTTTTTTAGTGACTATCTTCTTATTGTACTCAAATTTTCAGTAATTAAAATAGTAAAAAAGTAAAATTAAACATTTTATCATAATATCACTATCTTATTTCTGTTATCTACTCTGTTATCTACGCTTATTAATTCTGATCTTCACGCTTGAATGCTTGCTTGTTTCAGAAGCTAATGGAATAGGTCGTGAGAGTCGCAGAGCGAAAAACAAAAAAATTCCTGATCAAACTGATCAGAAATCGTTTTTGTTTCTTTTTGCATTGAACTCATACTTTGCCCAGGAAATCCAGCAGCTCCGCTTTCCGCGTTTCACAATCGACCTTGCCCAGTTCAAATAACTGCTTCAAAGCTTCCGCATCGCCGGAGAACCGCTTCACGCCAAGATTCTTGGAAGGTCTTAACAACAACGCTCTGCCTTCCTTCTGTAAATCATCAACCAGATTCATTTCTTCATAATATACATCGCTGCGGATTTTCAGCGCGTCGATCAACGCCTGATTATGATACGCCAGCTTCGAGCTGTTCAGCAGCATCTTACTGCTCGGCTTACGCACATAGCCCTCATCCTTGGTCACGATCACCAGATGCTTATCGCAGCCATACCCCAGCGAACGCTTGATCGGCACCATCGTCGTGACGCCGCCGTCTATATACAATCCATCGCGATAGGGCACCGGCGAGCCGGCCAGCGGTAAGGTGCAAGCCCCTTTTAACAGCCGCAGATCGTCGTCCAGTTCCTGTTTCCTGACCCACTCCACTTTGGAAGTATTTAAATTGAACAGGCCGATCTCAATCTCCATCGGCGACTTTCGCAGCGCGTCCAGTTTATAATGGATCGTGTCCTTCAGCAGCCGGTCAAACATGAAGTCATAGCCAACGTAATGCCGTTCCTTGAATAATGGATTCAGTCCTACATTCCGTTTGTCCGGCATGTAGATGACGCCGACATCATACAGATACTGCTTATTCCGCATCGCAAAGCTGCACAGGTTCATCGCGCCGGCCGAAATGCCCACGCCGTAGTCAAATTCGATGCCCTGGTCGATCAGCCATGTCAAAACCCCAGCCGTATAGGCGCCGCGCATGCCGCCGCCTTCTAAAACCAGTCCGGTTTTTCCCATAAATTCACCTCAATCATCCAGTCATTTATTGTAACAAAAAAAACTGAATTTACCACTACAAAATCATGGTTTCGTCGCTTCTTGAACCATTTTTACGAATTCTTCCGTCCTTTTGGCTGATAAAATCCGATGCGGACAGTCCTTGCCGGAGAAATCATGATGCTGCCTGATATCTTCAATTCGCAGATCATACACCTTCATCAGTTCGGCGCACAGTGCGGCCGCGTTTTCCATTGTCTTTTCAAAATCATTGCCTTCGTTGACGCACAGCTCGATACCGATGCCCGTCATATTGCCGCCGTTTTCCGTCATTTTATCGCCCGCATGCCAGCCGACTTCCTCATCCGGCAGGGAATGATAGATGGAATGATCGTCAACCGTATAATGCCAGGAATTGATATCCGTTTCATTCGTCTTTAAATATTCGTTATGATGCCAGGCGTCCGCGCTGGCTGCTTCGTTGTCTGTCTCGTGAATGACGATCCAGTGGATCTCACGTTGGATCCCAGGCCGGTTCTGATGTCCCTCGGGAATGTAATCATGCACGACTTCAATCCCATTGACTGTCTGCAGCTGCACGCCTTCGGTATGATAGATCCGATTTTCCCGCACCGGCCACAGCCACAACAAAAGCAGCGCGACGACGATCAGCCCTGCCAGCACGCCCAAAATCGCCAGCTTGCGGCGGACCGACGCTTTCAGGCGGTAACGTTTATGTGCCCGTTTCTGTTTCCCTGACGAAGAACGCGAGGAAACCGCCCGTTGACGCGCGGCGGTTTTTCCTTGTTGAGTATTCATAAAACATCCCCAATCTGCGAAATAAACTTAATTTTATTTTAACATGTTCCCTCACTGAACAACGAAGGAAATTCTTAATTCTTTCTAAAGCATGCTATAATCAAAAACAAAGGCAAGAAGTGAATATGAAAAAAGTTATTTTTATCAGCGGTACGATGGGCAGCGGAAAAACCACGGTCAGCTGCTTATGCAACGAACAGCTTACCCGCAGCGTCTGGCTGGATGGGGATTGGTGCTGGATGATGCATCCGTTTCAAGTCAGCGACCAAACCAAAGCGATGGTTCTGGACAATATTACCTATTTATTGAATCAGTTCCTCGCCCAGCCGGACTTCGATTATATTTTGTTCAGCTGGGTGATGGACGACCCCGAAACCGTGCGTTCGATTTTAAAACGGCTTCACGGCGAGTTTACTTTCAATCATTTTACCTTATCGCCTTCCCCTGCTCAGCTGCGCCGCCAGCTGCAGTCTGACATCGACCGGGGCCTGCGAACACCGGACTGTCTTGAGCGCAGCTTGGCCCGGCTTCCTCATTATGACGACATTGACTCAGAAAAAATAGAAACAACCGGACGCGAACCCCGGTCCATTGCCCGGGAAATTCTATTTCGGCTGCGTTGACTCCCTTCAATTTCATCTAAAAAAAACCTCTTACCCGCGTAAGAAGTTTTTATTTTTGCAATGACTTTCATGAGGATATTTCCGCAGATTTCAGAAAAACATGTGTTCCACAAAGATCCGCAGCCCGATCAGAATCAAAATCACACCGCCCAGCACCCGGGCTTTTTCTTTGACCATCGAACCGAAACGTTTCCCCATTGCCGCACCGATCAGGCTCAGTCCGAAAGTGATACCGCAGATCAACAGACAGGCAGTAAAAATATTGACGTGAATGACCGCGAAGCTGATTCCCACTGCCAGAGCGTCGATACTGGTGGCAACTGCCTGCATCAAGATCGTCGGCAGCGTCAGCGTTTTATTCCCGCAGTTTTCACATTCCGATTCCCGGCTTTCCTGCCACGCTTCTTTAATCATATTCAGCCCGATCACGCCCAGCAGAATCAGCGCGATCCAATGGTCGATCGAGCTGATCGCGTCGCTGAACATCCGGCCGCAGAAATAGCCGATCAGCGGCATGATCCCCTGGAACAGACCGAAGGCGCCGGAGGTGATCAGCGCTTCTTTGCGGTGAAAGTTTTCATAACATAAGCCGTCGGTGATCGAAACGGCGAACGCGTCCATCGCCAGACCGACCGCTAACATAACTAACGTGACCACATCCATAACATTTGCATCCATACATTTCCCTCTTTCTTCCTAAAAAAAGACCCAGGCATAAGCTCGTTAAAGCCTATGCTTGAGTCTTGTTCATTAAGCCAAACCAGGCGGCGCACCGCCATTGTGTTGATTTGACACGCAGGTTTCCCCACGCAAACTACTCCCTCAAGAAGTATGTTCAATATACCAAAGTCTGGATGAAGATGCAAGCCTTTTCGTCTGATTTCCCGACCGTTTTTGACAAAGGAACGCAGTTGTCGGAATTCATTTAAAATTACCGATCCACAGCGGGCTGTGGATCGCTTTCAGATGATCCTGAAATTCATTTGTTCCATAAAGAACATCGCGTTGATTGATCAGTTCAATCTGGTTTTCGATAATCCAGTTTCTGAATTCCCCGCTGGTGCACGCCTGCAGCTCTTTGCACCGATGGAGATTGCAGGTTGATTCTTCCATGATGTGATCATCGCAATAACCCGGATGCCAGCCATACATGAAAACTTCCTCTGCTTCCGTCCACCGCAGCGCCATCATTTTCTCCAGCGGCTGATAATTTTTGAAATCCTCCAGTTTATAGCTTGAATTGGTTGCCAGACCGGAAGAATAATAACGCAATGACTTATACTTCGGATCACATTCTGTCGGGTGGCGATGATCCGGCGCAGAGGAGAAAATGTTATAAGCGATGCCATATTTTTCCACAATCGCTTTAAACGCCTTCTCAAGCGGCAGATCGCTGTTCTTCACATTGGCGACGTCGGGATATTTGCCCAGGATGCTGAAACACAGCTGCATCTGCGCATCAAATTCTTTATACGCGTCTTCATAAGTTGCTTCCCGCATTAACTCCGGATGCCGGTGTCCCCATTTAAAACGACCTGCTTCATTGACTAATGAAGGGACTTCCTCCGGCGGCAGGATCGGACTTTCCCACAGATGCCGATGCCAGCCGATTGACAGCCACGGCTTATCTTTCAGCCAGGTTAACGCGGCGACGGTATCCGGCGAATCGAACATCACGTCCGCGGAGGACGCAATCCCGCATTCAAATGCCTTAAACGCACCCATGTCATAGGCTGGCGTATAGCCGACGTCGTCGACTCTGAAAACCAATCTTTTTCTCATTGACACAATCCTCATCTTTCTGCGTTCATTATACAAAATCTTTAATTGTCTTCGATCGCAAAAAAAGTTCTTATATCAGTAGAAAAGATGACATTTAACGATTCTGCACAGCTGTGCGATCCATATCGTCTGGGAAATACGCCGTTTTCCCTGTTCATATAAGAAACAGCCCGGATAACCGGGCTGCCTGTTTTTGCGGGAAATGGATATTGTGATCTTCGTCGCGGGGCTAACGGGTGAAGGACTTTGCCAAATCCTCAGCCCTGATCCGTTTTACCTGCCGCCATAACCGCGGCTGGATCTGAGGATAGGTCAACTCATCGGGCAGCCCGCTGAACCAGCGGACTTCCGCCATTTCAAATGCGGGAAGCGGTCCCGGTTCGCCTGAGGTCGCATAATAAAGCATCCCGCTGGTGGACCGCTCATCCTGGCTGACGGTGTAAATGCAGCATGGCTGAAGCGCCGCTTTGGTGATGCCGGTTTCCTCCCACAGCTCGCGTTCAGCCGCCTGACGCGGAGTTTCATCCGGTTCAATATGGCCGCCTGGAATTTCCCAGGTAGCCCGCCGGGCATGCCGCGCCCACAGCACCTGATCACCGTCAAACAAAACGATGACGACATACTTCAGGGGAATCGCTTCGGTATGGGGATGAAAGCTGACCTGCACGCTGTTCATTCTCTGCGCCTTCTTTCTGCTCATTTCTGGATTTCAGTATTCTTTCCGGCATGCCATCCGTCAGCATCCGATGCCGATTCACCTACATCATCGGTGCGAACAGATTCAGGATGGCCCGGACCAGCCGCACTACCGCCGGCGTATCCCGGCAATCCTTCAGCGTGACTTCGCGGCAATCCTTCAGGGTGTCGATATAGTCCTGCTTCATATCTTTGATGATCGAACTCTTATAGGTCAGCACCCCGCACTCAAAATGCAGATAGTAGCTGCGGTAATCCATGTTGGTCGTGCCGCACAGCCCGATCTCATCGTCGCTGACAAAGGATTTTGAATGAATAAAGCCCGGCGTGTACTCGTAAATCTTCACGCCCGCTTTTAACAACGGCTCATAGTTGGCGCGCGTGACCATAAACACCAGCTTTTTATCCGGTACGTGCGGCACCGTGATGCGCACATCGACGCCGGCCTTGGCTGCGGTTTCCAGAGCCCGCTGCATCTCATAGCCAATGATTAAATACGGCGTATGAATGTAGACGTAATGCCGGGCCTGATTGATGATGTTGAAATGAATCGTCGCCCCGACTTCTTCCTCGTCCGTCGGACTGTCGGAAAACGGCTGGATGTAGCCGTCGCTCTGCGGTTGTTCCTCCGGCTTGTAGACCGGCCAGTAATCGTCGTAGTTACTCGGGGCCATGTCTTTATAAACAAAGTTCCAGAACTGCAAGAACATGACGGTCAGACTCCACACAGCCTCGCCCTTCAGCATCACCGCCGTGTCTTTCCAATGGCCGTATTTCTCATACGCATTGATGTATTCGTCGGCCAGATTGATCCCGCCGACAAAGCCGATTTTTCCGTCGATCACACAGATCTTGCGGTGATCGCGGTTATTCATCTGGATTACCAGCCGGGCTTTTAACGGATTGAACACGGCGCAGCGGATTCCCAGCTTTTCCAAGATTTTACGGTAATTGGCCGGCAGCGTATAAACGCAGCCGGCGTCATCGTACATCACCCGCACATCAACGCCCTGCTTCACCTTTTCGATCAAGATTTCCAAAATGGAATCCCACATGATTCCGTTGTCGATGATGAAATATTCCAGAAAGATATACCGCTCGGCTTTCTTCAATTCCTGAAGCATATGCCAGAACTTCACCTCACCGGTCGGACAATAGGTCGCTTCCGTATTCTTATAGACCGGATAGTAAGCGTTGTTGAGTACGTACCGGAACTGCTTGACGACCTGTTCATTCTGATCTTCAATTTCAGTCAGGATTTTTTCATTGCGCGGCAGCACCGGATGCGTCCTGGCCGCTTCCGCCATCGCTTCCCGGCGCAGTGCCTTCGGCATTTTCCGTCCCCCGAACATCAGATAAAACAACCCGCCGAACAGCGGGAAGACGAGCACCAGAATGATCCAGGCCAGTTTATACGACGGATTTTCCTGTTTATTCACGATGTAAATAATTAAAAAGAAGTTGATGAACCGAAGCAGGTCGCTGACCAGCTTGAACCCGGACAAACTCACCATCACGCCGATGATTAAGCCCAGCTGAAGCAGAATTAAAACGGCCACGATGAAAAGCCGGTTCGCCATGATATTCAATATTTTTTTCATCGCTTTTCCTTCTTTCCCAAACGCAGCGCATCCCACTGTTCCCAAACGCGCACGCCTGTTAAATCAATAAACGTTTTCACCTCGGCAATCCGCTGCGGCATCTGCGCAAACTGTTCCGGAGCATGAGCGTCCAGCCCGTAGACCGCCGTGCAGCCAAAGTTTCCGGCAATCTCCCAGAACCGCGCCCATGGATAGGGATAGCGCCAGCCTTCGCGATAGGCCAGTTTGCCATGCTTCATGCCCTTGAGATTGATTTCCAACGGTACCCCGGCCTTCACTGCCGCCGCGCAGAGAATTTGCGCCGCTTCGTCGCATGCCAATGACCAGTGATCGCGGCTCAGCATAAAGTATTCCGGATGCGCGACATAATCCGCCAGACCTTCCTCTAACGCCATCGCGATCCGCCGCGCATAAAGCAATACGCTTTCATCCGCTGCCGCCTCGCAGAAATCCATGCCGCCGGGGGTCAGGTAGTGGTTGCCAATGATCATATAGTCCGTTTCCTCCCGAAGCGTTTGCAGCTCCGGACGCAGCGATGGGAAATATTCAAACTCAAAACCGGTAAGAATTGTAATCTGATTCCGGTATTTCTCTTTCAGGTTTGCGATTGAGTTTAGATAGCCGGCTTTTTCTTCAATGTTCATGCGGTCGCGCTGATCCCTTAAACACGCAAAGGGACAATGATCGCTGAAGCCTAAAACCTTCAATCCGGCTTTGATCGCCGCCTGAACATACGCTTCATCCGTGCCGACGGCGTGATGGCAGCGGGCGGTATGAGTATGGAGATTAAAATCCGGCATGCTTTCACCCCTCAATACGTCCTATTATAGCGAAATCCGCGCTACTTTGCACGAAAGACTTTCTTAAGATCCGCTTGAAAACAAGCGTTGAAAAAGCTTGGAAAACCTGCCTGGGCTAAAGCGCGGCGGCCTGGCGTCCATTCTGCTTCAGCTTCACAAAGCGAACAAGCAGGATGATATGAAAAGAACCGGCAGCGCCGGTTACAGGTGATATTCAAAAATACATTTCTGAACGTCGCCATACTGATACAGATAATGCGCCTTCGGCACATCGACAATCGCTTTTAATTCCCCGCCCAGCTCTTCCAGCGTCCGCCTTGAGGGCAGATTGTCCGGATTGCAGGTGATGATCAGCGAATCCATGCCGTATTTCTGCTTCGCCAGCTGAAACAACAGCCGGCAGGCTTTGAGCGCGTAATGATGCCCGCGGTACATCGGATACACGGTATACCCGATCTGACCGGCATAATACAGTTCCTCATTCATCCCCATCCGCAGATCGCAGCGTCCCACAGCAGTGTGCTTCCCATGTTCGCGGATCTCAAAAACGATTGACGGCACATCGCCGCGTCCCGCCTCTTGTTTGATTTCCATAACCTTGACCAGATCAATTTCCTGATCCGTCAGCACCTCTCTGCGAAACAACCAGTCCATAACCTTCATCCGCCTATCCTGTCGCCGCTTCGTCCAGCAGCGCCTGAATCTGCGCCCGCGTCAATGCGCCTTCCAGTTTCTTCTGCGCGCCCAGATAAAAGGTCGGGACATAATAATAATCGTATTGCTCCGCCAGCTTCGGATTCTCGCCTTCGTCAATCTTTGTAATCCGGATATTCCGATAACGCGGATCTTCAAGCAAAGCGTCGAGATCCTTTTGCGCCTGACGGCAATACGGGCAATTCTTTAAAATAAACATTGTGATTTCCTGCATGGTTTCACCTTCTTATCATCAGTTTACCAGAATCAGGAAAAAGTGACAATGCCTTTGCCTGGAAGAAGTCCCGACAAGTTTCGATCCATTCCGCGATTTCTTTCAATTCTTTTACGAATTGGCGGCAATGAAAGTTCATCGTTCAGAATATGATAGAATAAAATTAATATCAATGGAGAAATTCAAAACGCGAAAGGAGGCTTTCAAACATGCTGAAGAAAACAGGGGTGCTGACTTTATGTGTCCTGCTTCTGAGCGGCTGCGCCAAGCGGGTTGAAAATCCCGGCCCGCCGCAGATTACGATTTTAGAAGACGCCGTCATCGAGGTCAATCAGCCTGATTTTTCAGAAGATGTGCTGCGCGCTTATTTCAAGGCTGTCGACAGTCAGGGCAACGAACTGCCTCAGGAAAACGTCGTCTTTCTGAACAACGCCAACAATGCCCTGCTCGGAACTTCCTATATCAAGGTCAAAGCCGTGGATAAAAACGGTTATTACGACGTGAAAACCCTGAAGGTCACCACCGTCGATCACACCGCGCCAACCTGTGTGCTGCCTGTACAGCCGCCGGTCTTTTTAGCGGGAGAAACGCCCGAACTGACGGCGAAGACCGCCGGGATTCAGCTGCGTGATAATTTCAACCGTGAATCCACGCTCGCCAAAAACTTCCGCTGGCTGATCAGCGACGTTGATTATGCTGTGCCGGGAACGTATTCCCTGCCGGCCCGGTTTCAGGATTCCTCCGGCAATGCCGTTGAAATCACGCTTGAGGTGAAAGTCAGCGACGATCCGGTGGAAAAAGCACAGGCTTGCCTGGAATTGATTTTAGAGCTGTGCCAGGGATCCTCCAATTATTTCATCCTCGACACGGCCGACGCCGAGCAGCAGACTGCTATTGTAAATTATGCGCAGATCATGGATTTCTTCTTCACCGCCGCGGGCCGACAGGCCATGGAAGCTTCCGCTTTTGGGAAGCGGATCGTTACCGAAGGCGGCCAGACCCGCTGGGTTGCCAATACCGCTGCCGCTTCGTGGCAATATCGTAAAACGGAATTCACGCTGCAGGATGCGGATGACGAACAGCTGATCTTCGCCGCAAAGACAAGCTGGCAGGTTCAGGATCAGATAGTTGAGGAAACGAGTGAGTTTATTCTCGTAAAGCAGCAGGGCGTCTGGAAAATCGACAGCTTTGTCAATCCACTGGACGGACCGCCGGCGAATCCGAAAGTCACGCCGTCCGCTTCTCCCCAGACTTCGCCTCAGCCCGCCAATACTCCGCAAGCTTCACCCTCATCCCAACCCCCGGCAAGCGCCAGGCCGAAAAACGGATAAACACGAAACCAGGAACTTTGTTCTGCGGCTTTAACAGTGGCTGGCTGCGGTTCAGGCCGGACGATCCGTTTATTCTTTTTGGCAATTCTGTTCAAAATAAAACAACGTCTGGAAGAATTCCCGTGAATCCTTTTCCGCAGACGTTGTTTTTTTGATTCTTCAGTCAGTTATCAGGCTGGATTTCCTCCCCCTGCCGCCAAGCTTGCTTAATCCGCCATCAGGTTGTTGCCGGACAACAACGGCGTCGCCAGCGCCAGACAGGCCAATCCGATCACACCGTTGACAATCAGCCCCGCCAGCTGAATCATAAACGCCGGCACTCCCGGAATCATCACCAGCGTAACGACCGTGATGCCGTAAGGAATCGCCAGAATCAGACAGAAAACCATCTTGATCATCTGTTCCATAAGCGGCGTCGAGCGGCTTTTCATCAAGCGCAGACAAACCAGCGAGGCACTGAGAAACAGCCACCCAAAACCGGTCATCATCAACGCCGCCGGCACGAGTTCCGCCCAGCTGCTGCCCAGCACAAACGGACAGAGAACCAACGAAGCGAACACCACCGCCACAATGTGCAGCATCGAGGGTACCATCAGGGCCGCCAGCTTTTTCATCGGCCGGTCCGGGATCAGATATAAATAGAACACCCGCAAATCCTGGGCGATCCGGTCGGTCGTCGCACTGGTGAACAGGACGATCAGAACGAAGAACTGATAAAAGCTAAAACCTTGTCCATTCATCCAGACAATCCCCAGATAAATCACGATCAGCAGCACTTCCTGCAGCGATAGCAACCGCCGCGTCTTGCGCAGGATCAGAAGATTCTTGGAAACCAGCGCCGCCGCTCCGCTGCCAAAGCGCGCCTGCTTCACTGAAACAACCTTTTCATGGGTTTGGCTCTGGGCGCGCCGTGCGCGGGCATTCTGCCGCAGCTCGCTGATCCATTCCGCATCCATGATCGCCTGTTCGTAGAAATCACCCTTAACGTTCAGAATCAGCGCGGTAATCCCGGCGCAGACAAGCAGCGTCGCCGCAAACCCGATCAGACAGGCCGTCATATCCTGGCTCACCAGACCGATTAACGCCATTTTGCACCAGCCGAACACCGGTACCCAGTTAAACAACGGATCGGCTACAAACCGGGTGATCGTACTCTGAATCCCGCCGTCAACACCGACGTTGCGAATGGCGATCAGACCGATAAACCCCAGCAGCACCGCCAGAAATCCATATTTTATCCACTTCGCCTGCGGCTTCACCAATTCCAGAAAATAAAACCAGGTAAATAAGGCAAACGCAAAGTAAAACATCAACAGACTGCTCAGGATTAACGAAAGCACTAACGGAACGGTCAGAATCACAGTGGAGCTCATCATCATTAAGATATACGCCACGGCGATCAGCGCATAGATCAGACTGCCTTCGACCGTTTCAATCAATAAGTAAGCCAGCGTCTGTTTTCGCGTAAACGGGCCTGCGAAAATAAACTGAGCATCATCGCGCGTCACGATCGCAGAGCGTTTCTGCAAGATCATAACCGTCATTAAAAACAGCACATAACCGCAAAACAACATCATCCACCCCTGTACCGACTGGACGTTCATCATCGCCGACATCATTTCCCGGTTTGACACTGCCGAATAAATGGAAAAACCGAAGAAAGCCAGGACGAACAGCGTTACGATCGCTGAAACAGGCTTGGAAAACAGCCGGCGGAGCTGCGCTTTGAGCTTGACAAAAAACAGATAGCTGAGCGCGTTCATCCCTGTTCTCCCTGCGTGCAGGCAAAGAAGATTTCCTTCAGCGACTGATCGCCCAGATCCTCGCGCCGGACTTCCCGCACAATTTTTCCATGATGCAGAATATACGCGTCATCCCACAGCGACTCGAACATGTCGATGATATGCGTGGAAATCAGAATGCTTTTGCCTGCGCCGCGCAGCTCTTTCAGCAGCTGCAGCACCGTTTCGATCGCCGCCGGATCGAGTCCGATCATCGGTTCGTCGATCAGGATCGAATCCGGATCCGCCAATAACGCCAACACCATCGACAGCTTCTGCGACATCCCTTTGGATAATTCGCGAGCCGTTTTTTTCGCCTTGTCCGCCAGCTCCAGCCGTTCCAGCAGCGCCTGTGCCCGAGCTTCTCCCGCTTCGGCCTGATAAGCCCGGCTGATAAACTGGATATGTTCCCGAATCGTCAGCTGCTCGTACAGCACCGGCGTTTCCGGAATGTAGCCGAAGCGCCGTTTTGCATCAATCGACGAATTCGGAAAACCGTCGATCAGAATTTTACCGTCAAATTTAAGCAGACCCGCGATACTTTTAATCGTCGTGGATTTGCCTGCCCCATTGGGGCCCAGAAGAATCGTGATCCGGCCGTTGTGCGCCGTCAGCGACAGATCGTCGACCGCTTTAAACGAACCGTACTTTTTTGTTACGTGATAGACTTCAATCATTGAAATCGCCCTCCCAATTTTATGTTTCTTATTTTATCATATTTTTCTTATTTTATTTATTACAAATCCCTGACATTTTCTATTGCCATCCTCCTTACCTCTAACTTACGCCCGGACGCCAGGGACGGGTCAAGGGGTTTCGCTTTCTTTTCCAGTCCATGATTGAATTATCGCTTTACTTTTAAAATCAAAGACGCTTTTCCACATCAGCCGAGATTCTTTTTTTGTTTCCAGCAGATCAGTTTCAGCCCCAGTCCGGCACAAACCTGCAGCATCATCAGAATCCACAGTCCAGCTGGCATCGGCTTGCGCGCACAGGCGATCATCACCAGATACAGCGCCGATAAAAGCAGAAGCAAATGTGCGAAAGCCGTTTGGGTAATAATCTGTTTCCGCAGCCTGTCGTCAAGCTTCTCCTGCAGCGACGCCTGGCGTTTCAGCAGCTGTATCCGAACCCGATAGCCTGAAGCGCACAACATCGTCATCATAAAACCAATCAGTCCGATCACAAAGATCAGCGCGATCCCATTCCCTCGAAGCCCGGAGAACAAAAGCCCGATCAGCAAGCCGCCCAGAATCAGACTGATCCTGTTCATCTGTCGGGCGATCGGCGCATAGGATTCCAATTTTGTCGCCGCATCCGTATGAATCGGCGCCCGCTTTTCGTCCGTCCAGAACAAGACAATCGAATCCTGGCGAAACGCCGGATGCCAGCCGGAAGCTTCCATCCATGCCAGATATTCCTGCCGTTCAGCCGGATCGGAAGGCAGGTAATCAAATTCATACTGTCTGAACTGCGGTTCACCCTGAACCAGCACCCAGCATAAACCACCCCAGGCTGCCTTCTCAAACAGCCAGCCTTCCTGCGCCAGCTTCTGCAGCCGCAGCTTTTCCTGCTCTTCCTCAAATACAAGCCCCTGAGCCAATATGATTTTCTTCTTCATCAGTTACATTCCTTTCTCCTGCATTCTTTTCCGGGCCGCCGCAACAATCGTTTCCCGCCGGGTCAATTCATGACGCAATAAGGTCTTTCCTTTATCGGTCAGCACATAGGACTTCTTTCCTTCCTTTGCGGCTGTCTGCGCGATCAGCTCGTTGACGCACATCTTTTTAAGCAACGTATACAACGTGCCGGGCCCGATCATTCCCGGAACCCCTGTCATCTGTTCAATATACTTCATAATCGCATAGCCATGCAGCGGCTCGATCAGCGCCAATAAAATGTAAAACGCCGCGTCGGTCAGCTGTTCTGTTTCAAAGGTATCTTGTTTCGGCATTCCTATTCCTCACAGTCTATTCACGATATATCCATTCAAGATATATCTATTATAGATATAATATCATCCCCTGTCAATATCATCGCGGAATGATTATTTCCTCAGACGCTGCTCTTCAGGAAACTAAAATTTCAAACCTGACTTCATTTGCATTTCCTGTCTGCCTTGACTTATTGCCTCAAAAGCACAAAAAAACCTGCCCGCGCAGGTTTTTCTGCCAGAATAAAATTCAGACCATTTTTCTATCTGAAGCAACGCCAGGATTCTGCCAAAAAGGCCGGGTCGGAAAGGAAGCCGGGATATCCGGCTTAGTCCTGACTGCCCGCAATCCAGCCCTCCAATGTCGCAGCCTTGATGTTTCCCGGACGTTTCACGTCGCCGATTTTCCAGGTATGACACGTAATTCCATAAAAGCGGTCAGCTTCCTCGCTTAACGGTTGAATGCCCGTGCAGACGATCAGCACCCCGGCTGGAATCGTCAGGCGCACGCCGGCTTTTTCCACAATAACATGATCCGGATTTACCTGCAAGCAGCGGGTTTCCCGATGGATCGTCAGATTGTCACAACGGCTTATATGCTCGTCCAGCGCTAAACCGACAAGCTGATTTTCCCCGCGGTGAAGCTGACTTCCCTGTTCGATCAGGGCAACCGGACATCCAGCCTCTGCAAACTTCAGCGCCAGCTCGCAGCCGATCGCCCCGCCGCCTAAAATCACTACGGATTTTCCTTCAGGAAGCGGACTTGTATACGCCTGTGCAGGCGTCAGCCCCCGCTCAATCCCGGGAATCGGCGGAATTACCGGCTCCCCGCCCAGTGCCAGAATTAGATGATCGGGGTTCAGGGCTTGGACGCTTTCCGGGGTCGCCTTCGTATTCAGCCTGACGTTCACCTCTGACTTTCCGATTTGTTCTATCAGATAATCCCGGTAGCGACGCAGATCCATTTTATATTTTGCCTGATCCAGAACAGTCAGCGCGCCGCCCAGACAGGACTTCTGTTCCAGCAGCGTGACCTGATGTCCCCGCTGCGCCGCCGTCAGCGCCGCCTTCATCCCGGCCGGACCGCCGCCGATCACGACGACATGCCTGCGGATTTTAACCGGCGGCCGTTCCATGGACATCCAGCTGCCGTTCATATAGGCGGGATTCACGGAACAGCCATGATCGCGCCGGTCGGTCGTCCAATGCATGCAGCTGCCGCAGCGCAGGCAGGGCACGATATCCGCTTCCCGCCCCACTTCCGCTTTGTGAATCCAGTCTTCGTCCGCCAGCAAGGACCGTCCCAGAACCACAAGATCGGCGTCCTGTTCCTCAATCACCGCGGCAGCTTCCTGCGGCGTCATGATCGCCCCGACTACCGCAACCGGGATCGCAAGTGTCTGCTTAATTGCGCGGGCCAGCTGGCGGTTGACGCCATGCGGCTCCAGCGCAGACGTCGCCATGTGGATGTTGCCTTGTTTGTCCATATCCTGTCCGGCTGACACATTGACCATATCCAGATACGGCTCGGCCTGCTTCAGAAAGGTCAGCACCTCATCCAGTCCGATTCCCCCCTCGATCCATTCCTTCGCGCTGATCCGAAGATCCACCGGATAATCCGGGCCGACTGCTTCGCGCACTGCCTTAATTATCGCCAGCGGAAACGTCATCCGATTTTCAAGACATCCGCCATAGCTGTCCGTCCGATGATTCAGCGCTGGTGAAAGAAACTGTGCCGGCAGCCAGCCATGCGCAAAATGAAGCATGACCATATCGAAGCCCAATTCTTTAGCGTCGCGGCAGGTTTGCGCGAATGCGGCCGCCGTCTGATCCATCTCTGCCGGCGTCATGGCCTTCACCCGGTTGCCATAGGCGTTAATTCCATCTGTCGATCCCCACAGCACATCTTCTGGATGCGCTCCGCGTCCAACGCCGCCCATATGCATGACCTCCAGCGACACCGCTGATCCCCCCTGCCGCATAAAGTTCAGCCATTGGCGCGTTTTCTGAATCTGGGCTTTGGAAAACAGATACTCCGAATCAAACCAGGCGTTGGGCAGATTTACCCCGCCGCAGCCCGCAATCAGAATTCCTGCTCCGCAGCGGACGCGTTTGTCATTGAGCGCCTCGTTCATCGGCGCGGAAATGATCCGGTTGGCAATCATCAGGGAATTGATTTTTAACGGCTGAAACAAACTCGCAAACTTCATGAACACTCACTCCTTTTTATTGATATAAGCATGAAGCATGCCATTCACGCCTGTTTCTAAAAACAAATTCATTTTTATTCAGAATTCCTGCGGTTCATCCAAGTCTCCATGCGTTTTTCCTGCATTTTTCCTCGGAAAATCAAATATTGAAGCGGTCCGGCCGTTAATTCCTGTTCCCTGCTTTCGCGTAGTTTCCCAGCGGTTCACAGTGTCGAACACTTTTCGACACTCCTCTGAAAAGCGTATAAAAAAACCTGATCTTTTGATCAGGCATGCGGTTCCGAGCGCATCAGTTTATCAAAGATCAGATAGGCCGCAAAATAGAACGCCGCCAACATAAAGGAAAACAGCACGGTAAATTTATCAATGTTCTGCAGCAATGTCGCTAACAAGACCTTCGGCTGCAGCACATCCCAGGTATTCAGCCGCAGAAACCGGCCGATGTAGACGCCATAACCGCACAACAGGCTGATCACGCTCATCCAGCAGAAGTTAAACACTTTATTTTTGCGCCATTTGACGCTCTGATGGATCAACGAGGTGGAAAACAGACCGTCGACTAACGCCATCAAAATTCCGCCGACAATATAAATCAAGCGAACCCAGCCGGATAAGCTTTGCAGATAAACGCCGTTGCCGCCAATCAGCTGCGAGCCTTGAAGATGGATCAGATCCGTGACCATGTAACAGGCGTTGGGCAGAAACAACAGCCAGCCTAATGCCAGCGTCAGAGAAAACGGCCCCCAGTGTCTGCGCCAGCTGGTCAGCAGATAAGCCGGCACCGCCAGCGCTATCGGCATGAATGCCAGCCCCAGATTCCAGAACAACCATCGTAAATGAAGCTGAATCCCGGCTTTCCGCAAGCCCAGGCCCGCCAGAATATAAAGCAGATGAAGGGCCAGGATCAATCCCAAAAGCATCATATTGCGTTTTTGTCTGCGTTTCATTGTGATCACACTCCTGACATCGACCGTATTATACCCAATTTTTATGCGCTTTTCTTTAAGTTTTTCTTACGTCTTCCTGAATGTTGTTTTCACAAGCGCTTACTTTCGCTCAACCTCAGGCGTAAAGAAAAAACGAATAAAAAAGAAAAGGATCGCGAAGATCCTATTTCAGTTTTTCAAACATTTTTTTATAGATGCCCTTCAGCTCTTTTTTCTGGCTGTCGGTCATGTTGCCCTGGCTCGGGCTGTACGAATCGACAGTGCTCAGATGATCGCCCACAATCTTTCCGTTTTTCACGACAAAGACCTGCGGTACATACAATGCCGGCTCGCCATCATCGTCCGTTTTCAGAAAATCCTTCACCAGATCAATAAATTCGTTGTAGCTTTCCTCCGTGTTGCCGTCGTCCGTGCCCATATCGACGTAATAAATCGTCAGGCCCAGTTCTTTGGCAACCTCGTTCATTACCGGGACCGCCTGCGTACACCAGGCGCAGCTTGTATACCCATAATACAGGATACCGCTTCCGCCTTCTTTATAAATACGGTTGGCTTCCTTGAGCGTTACCCGCTTGAACTGATGCTCGGCTACATTGAAGCCCTGATATCCGCTCATATCGACGTCCACCATCTTCAAATCGTCTAAATAATGCACCGGCGTATTATCCTTCTGACTGCAGGCGCCAAGCGCCAACAGGCAGCAGCCTAACAGAACTAAACCTTTCAGGATCTGTTTTTTCATATTCTGCCTCCTTGCCATAACAGTATTAGTATAAATCAAAATCGCCCGTTTGGCTAGAATTCAATCGTTGAATCTTCTTCCAGCCCCTGCGGCGTCAATCGCAGAATCCGCTCCGTCACCTCGGCTAAAAAGCGGCGGTCATGACTGACGGCGAGGATGCAGCCGGGAAACGACGCCAGCTGTGCGCGGATCTGGCCGGCGGATAACGGCGAACAATTCCGCGTCGGCTCGTCCAGAAGCAGCACGTCGTTGTGATCGACAACCAGCTTCACCAACAGGATCTTGGCTTTCTGGCCGCTGGAGAAAGTCCCCATCGGCTGCCGCATCTCCTCCGGTGTGAATTTCAGCGAACCTAAATGATTCTGAATCCGCGTGCGGAATGCCTGATCCTGACCTTCACTTAAAAAGTCAACCGGATTTCTATCCATCGGCAGCTGTTCCTCGTAATTCTGCGGCATGTAGCCGACACGCAGATCTCTCCGGTCCTTCAGCTGTTTCCAGATCAGCCGCAGCAGCGTCGTTTTCCCGCAGCCGTTGGGCCCGATAATCGCGACCTTCTGCGGCCCGACAATCTGAAGGTTGATATCCTTCGCGCAAAGATGCGTCCCTGCCCAGAGCTGCGGCTGATGGAAATCCAGAATCTGTTTGCGGGAATTGGCAATCCTGACTTCCGGATCAAAAAACAATTCAATCTGTTCCTCACCTTCAAACTTATGCGTCAGCGGTTTGTCTTCCAGCCGTTCTCCTAACGCCTTAACCGACCGCATCTTGCGCTTGAGCATCTTGGCGGCATGCGGCTGTTGCCGGGAGACGGAATTCAGCGCATGATCAACGCTTTGGTATAACCGCCGGTAACGCTCCATCTGCGCCGCATATTCCTGATGTTCCTTGACGGACAGCTGATTCTGCCGATTTGCCAGGGCTTCGCGCTGCCGCACGTAATCAGCATAGCCCAGATGCACAAACGTATGCCGGGCCTGGGTCTTGCGGACGATCTGTTCCAGATGCAGAATGCCGTTGGCGCAATGTTCCAATAGCGTTTCATCATGGGAAACAAACAGAATGCCGGCCGGGCTGTCCAAAATAAAGCGTTCTAAAATTGCCAGCGTTTCCAGATCGAGATCGTTGGTCGGCTCGTCCATTAAAATCAGATCTGGTTCGTTTAACATCAGTTTGACCAGCTGCAGCTTGACCTTTTCCCCACCGCTCAGCTGTCCCATTTTTCTTTCCAGCAAATCAGCGCTGGCCCCGACGTCTTCCAACCGCACATACAGTTCGCCGATCTTTTCATAATCAGGAATTTCTGAAGGAGTTTCGCTCATACAAAAATCCAGGCCTGACGTTTCATGCCACCGTGCGTCCAGCGCCTGAGGAAGATAGCCGATCACCGCCCCGCGGCGGTCAATCGTCCCTTCCATCACGGTATATTCTGAAATCAAGTCTGGATTGTAAATTGCTTTAAACAACGTGCTTTTGCCATTCCCCTCTTCACCGATCACCGCCAGTTTATCGCCTGCGACGCAAGTAAAGCTTAAATGATCGATCAGAATTCTATCTTTGAGGGTCTTAATTGTAAGTTGATTTACAGTTAACATCCGCACCACCTCCTTAGGAAGCGGTAAACGGTAAAAAAAGAGAACGACAAAAAACAAGATTTCAGAAATTCAATTTTCTTCGTCTTATTTTCTGTACATCCTCTCACCTCGCATCATCTTGGTCTATGATATCAAGCCTCTTCGTTTTCGTCAATCTTTGTGACGATAATTTCGTCATAGAGGCTTTCAATTTTTTCACGCGTCGCCATGCCTTTGGAAAAGGCGGTCGCGATGCCGCAGCAGTTCGCATATTTAAAGGTTGTAATAATATCGCGGGAACGCAGGTAATTCATCACGAAGCCGGCAATCATACTGTCGGCCGCGCCGACGGAATTGACAACCTCAGCGTCAATCGAATTGGCATGGTACACGCCGTCCTGATTGATCAGCAGCGAGCCGTCCTTCCCCATCATCAAGATGACGTTCTCTGCGCCCAGCTTTGCGCACTGCCGTCCGGCATGGATCAGCTGTTTCTGATCGGCAATCACCTCGTCGAACATCGTTTCCAGATCCTCGATATTCGGCCGGACCAGAAATGGCTTGTATTTCAACAACCGCAGAAGCAGCTCATGATTGACGTCAAGGACAAACTTCACGTCGTTTTCAATGCACAGCTGAATCATTTTTTCCGTCAGATCAACCAGATTATCCGGACAGTTGCCCGACAGCACAAAAATATCGCTGCGGTTAAGCCGTTCCACCCGTCTTAACATCATCCGCATATCTTCTTCGGTAATGCTCGGACCTTTGGCGTTCAGCTCCGTTTCCAACAGATCGCCTTTGACTTTCACGTTAATCCGGGTATGGCCTTCAATGAAGGTGAACACCGGTTCGATATACTCATATTTCTGAAGCAGGCTGATGAAGAAATCCTTAGTAAAGCCGCCGACAAAGCCCAGCGCCCGGGACGGAATCATCAGATTATTTAAAACGATAGAAACATTGATGCCCTTGCCTCCGGCCTCGTAGTATTCCAGCGAACTGCGGTTGGTTTTCCCCAGCTCGACTTTATCGAATTCCATATAGTAGTCCAGCGACGGATTCAACGTACATGTATAAATCATAAAAAAGCCCCTTTCTCATGAATTTATTTTAGCACATTCTGAATCAGGAAACGGCAGAATTCTGACTGAATTTTCCCATAAATCTCGAATCTTCCCGTTTTCCGATATTCTGATAAGCAATTCGAAAGAAAAGAGCTCTGTCAGGGAATACAGAACTCTTTGTCCCGCAAGGTCCGCCGCAGGGATTCGGCAGACTGCGTGAGAACAGCCGCTCAGGGATTAGCGCCTGTCCTCAATTATTTTTTAAATTTAAGAAGAGGAAAAATGTTTAAAGCGTTTATAAACTTTTGCGATCCTCCTTTCTGTATTTCAGTATAGAAAACCGATGTGGTGATAAAATGGAGTTTGTGTGAAGAAATGATGAATTTGATCATTTTCAGCTTTACGCCCGTCTGGTTATTTGGTTCCTATTCTAAAGCCCGTTGTTATAATAGAAAAAATCCTGTTCAGGGGAGGGAACAGGATTCTTCGGAAGGCGGGAGGGGAAGCCCGCCTCCGCATATTATTTTTATGAATAAGAGGGGAAAATATTTATTTTGTAAAGGGAATTTTATCTTTATGCTTTTTTCTGATGAAGTTTAACTTGGATGCCTCCTTCCTTGTATGCTTGTATTATAGGGCAAGATTATGGGATAAGAATCAAAAGCAGGTGAAGGTTCCGTGAACTTCCTGAAGAATTTCTTAAGGCTTATCCTCTATTCAGCCACAGCTGGATTTTATCCAGGCAGCGATCCAGTATCACATCGTTCCAGATTCCGGCGCCGCCGTGATCGGCATTCTTCACTTTGATAAAGTCAGCCTCGTGTCCCTCCTTCAATAAGGCTTCCATCAATTCCACACTCTGCGCCATGGGTACATTGCGGTCTTTATCGCCGTGGACAATCAGAAACGGCGGCAGCGGAGCCTTGCCGATATAGGTTGTGACGGAGGCCTGACGGGCCTTCTGCGGATGGTCTTTAACCGCAATCCCGCCCAGCAGCTTTCCGGCAATGGAATCCGCGCCGGCATGTTCCCTGGCTGACAGTTGATCCGCCATGCTGAGCAGATTGACCGGACCGTAGAAGTCGATCACGCCTTTCATTGCGGGCAGAAACGCTTCGCCGTTTTCCAGGGGAAACGCCCCGGCAGCCTCGCTGACTGCCGTCAGGGCCGCTAAATGTCCGCCCGAGGAACCGCCCCATAAAATCAGCTGATCGGGATCGCCGTGAAGGCCTGGCGCCTGCGCGCGGACATATTGAATCGCTCGTTTGACATCCATCAGCTGCGCGGGGAAAGGCTCGCATTCGCTGCCGCGATATTCGATCATCGCCACGATAAAGCCGTGGACGGCAATCTTTCCCAGACTGCAAATGTTGGATTCCACATTCTGCCAACGCCAACCTGAACCCTGGATAAACAGAAGAATGGGAAAGCGCTGCCCTTCTATCATTTCCTCAGCGACAAATGACGGCTGTAAGAACCGGATGTGGAGTCCCCGATCTTTTGCCCTGGCATATTCCTGAAGCGGCAAAGCGTGGACGCTTCGTTGATGAAGATCAATTTCAATCTCTGTCATGTGCGGCGTGGTGAGTTCAGAGGCAGGAAATTCTTCATAAGTATAAAATTTTGCTTCCATAATTCTATATCCGGCGGATCCTGATGCCATTAACGAAGGAATCCGTCGCTCTCCTTTTCTTCATTATACCGCCGTCTTCCTTGCAGGAAAAGAAAACCCGCCAGGGGAAGGCGGGCTTTCTCCGGCAACCAAGGAGGGGAGCCTTGATCACCTGATTATTATTAAGGTTGAGAGGGGAAAAACATCTTGTCCTGAAGGGATTTTCTGTTGGTCTTATCCTTTGGACAATTTTATTATAAGAAAAAATTATGGGAAAAGTATGGCATTGACATGTGAACTTCATCAAATTTTCCATATTCGAATTTCCCGGATAGAATCTGAGTTC